>CANGHQ010000269.1 GCA_947453585.1 Burkholderiales bacterium
CAACCAACCCTGGTCACGGCCCATGGTCGACGCGATGCGCAGCGCAAAGCACTTCTTGCCCAGCAGGGCGTTGCCGCCGTAGCCCGAGCCGTAGGACCAGATTTCGCGGGTTTCAGGAAAGTGCACGATGTATTTGGTCTTGTTGCAAGGCCATTTCACGTCGGCCTGGCCCGCGGCCAGCGGCGCGCCCACGGTGTGCATGCAAGGCACAAACGCGCCGTCCACGCCCAGCACGTCGTACACCGCGCGGCCCATGCGCGTCATGATGCGCTGGTTCACCGCCACATAAGCACTGTCGCTGATCTCAATGCCAATGTGCGCAATGTGCGAACCCAGCGGGCCCATGGAAAACGGCACCACGTACATGGTGCGTCCGGCCATGCAGCCGTCAAATAGCGGCGCCAGGGTGGTGCGCATCTCGGCGGGTTCCATCCAGTTGTTGGTCGGGCCGGCGTCTTCTTTGCGCGTGCTGCAAATATAGGTGCGGTCTTCTACGCGGGCCACGTCGCTGGGGTCCGAGCAGGCCAAAAAGCTGTTGGGGCGCTTGGCGGGGTTGAGCTTGGTAAAGGTGCCGGCGTCCACCAGCTGCTGGCACAGCGTCTGGTATTCCTCTTGCGAGCCGTCGCACCAGTGAATGGACGCGGGCTTGCACAGCGCGGCCATGTCGGCCACCCAGGCAATCAGGCGCGGGTGTTTTACGAAGTCTGGGGTATTGAGTTCCAGCCCTTGCATCGCAGGTGAGTTCATCGAAAAGCTCCTAAGTTTAAAAATCGTCTTTTTAAAAACCAGGCGCGGCAGGCGGCGGCGGTGCGTGGACTTTGAAAAAACCGCTGGGGTGCGGCGCCTGCGAGGCGCCCAACGGCCAACGAGCCCTTGCCAAAATCGGCACGGGGGCTCTGATTCTAGGAAGCGGTTACGAAGTTACCAAGCGATTACAGGCAATAGTTATGCAAAAGCCGCATAGCTTTATGGCAGTTTTGTGAACTGCCGGACGCGTTTTTCGGCCTACAAAGTCTCGGTGTGGCCGTCCACGGTCAGTTCCTGGCCCGAGATGCGCGCGCCTGCGCTCGACGTAATGAACAGCGCCAGCGCAGCGATGTCTTCGGGCGAGATAAAGGTTTTCAGCGACGCGGCCTGCACCGCCTCGAGGCGCACCTCGGCTTCGCTGCGCCCGGTTTTGAGCGCCTCGGCCGCAATCACCCGGTCAATGCGCTCGCCCGAGACCGAGCCCGGGCAAATGCAGTTGACCCGCACGCCGGCGGGCCCGAGCTCTTGCGCCAAGGTGCGCGTCAGGCCGCGAATGGCCCATTTGGCCGAGGCATAAGGCGCGCGCCGGGGGAATCCAAACAGCCCGGCGGTAGACGACATATTGATGATCGAGCCACTGCCCTGGGCGCGCAGCAGTGGCGCGGCCAGGCGTGCGCACAAAAACACCGAATCCAGGTTGACCGCCATGCAGTGGCGCCAGTCGGCCAGGCTGATGTCTTCTACGTTCGCAGTCGGCCCGGCCACCCCGGCGTTGCTGACCAAAATGTCCAGGCCTCCCAGGTGCGCCGTGCCTGCGGCAAAAAACGCGGCCACCTGCGCCTCGTCACTCACGTCACAGACCCGGCCCGCCAGCGACGGGCGCGATGCCAGCGTGGCCTGCAGTGCAGCCGCGTTGACGTCGCAAATAAACACCCGGGCGCCTGCGGCCATAAAGGCGTCGGCCATGGCCAGGCCAATGCCCGAGGCGGCGGCGGTAATCAAAACGCGTTGCTGTGAATGGGTCATGGCGGCGCAAGGCAAAAGTGGCGGAAGCGCACACTGTAGCCTCGTCAGAAGCCGCACATGCCGCAAAGACGGCGCCATTTGCCGCGCAAGCGACTGCGGTGAAAATCAGCCCCATGCAAATGCCTTCGTTTTATTCGATTCAAAAAGTCCTGGCGCCGCTGGGCGCCGCCGGGTTCCTGGTTCTGGCTTATTCCCGTTACGGCTGGCTGGGCGTCGTCGGCGCTTTGGGCGCGCTTGTCATGTGGGTGCTGCTGCACGTCACGCGCGTGGTGCAGGTGATGCGCCGCGCCGCCAACCGCCCGCCCGGCTATGTGGACAGCGCCGTCATGTTTAATGCCAAGCTGCGTGCGGACATGCCGCTCCTGCACATTCTGGCCATGACGCGGGCCCTGGGCGAGCCGCTTACCCCGGCGGAGGTGCAACCCGAAATTTTTCGCTGGACCGACGGTTCGCAGTCCAGCGTGGACTGTGAATTTGTCAATGGCCGCCTGAAAAAATGGCGCCTAGAGCGTCCCAGTGCCGACCCCGCAGACGCCGCCCCGTAAAATCGCCCTTTTGCCTGCCCGCTTAACCCATCAAAGGATCTTTGCAATGACCGCCATGCCCCCATCCATGTCTGACCGCGACGGAAAAATCTGGATGGACGGCCAGATGGTCGATTGGCGCGACGCCAAGATCCACGTGCTGAGCCACACCCTGCACTACGGCTGCGGCGCCTTTGAAGGCGTGCGCGCCTACAACACCGCCCAGGGCACCGCCATCTTCCGCCTGGCCGAACACACCGAGCGCTTGTTCAACAGCGCCAAGATTTTGCGCATGAACATCCCGTTCACCAAAGAACAGGTGATGGACGCGCAAAAAGCCGTGGTCCGCGACAACAAACTCGAGAGCTGCTACCTGCGCCCGCTGACCTGGATTGGTGACAAAAAGCTCGGTGTCTCGCCCAAGGGCAACACCATCCACCTGATGGTTGCCGCCTGGGCCTGGGGCGCGTATTTGGGCGAAGAAGGCATGAAGCGCGGCATCCGCGTCAAGATTTCGAGCTACACCCGCCACCACGTCAACATCACCATGACCCAGGCCAAGGCGGTGTCCAACTACACCAACTCCATCCTGGCCAATATGGAAGCCACCGACGACGGCTACGATGAAGCCATGCTGCTCGACACCAACGGCTTTGTGTCCGAAGGCGCGGGCGAAAACCTGTTTGTCATCAAGGACGGCGTGGTCTACACGCCCGACCTGTCGGCCGGCGCCCTGAACGGCATCACCCGCAACACCGTCATGCACATCTGCAAAGACTTAGGGCTGGAACTGGTGCAAAAGCGCATTACCCGCGACGAGGTCTATATCTGCGACGAAGCCTTCTTCACCGGCACCGCCGCTGAGGTAACGCCCATCCGCGAACTCGACCGCATCGCCCTGGGCAAGGACGACTACGTTGGCACGCGTGGCCCGATCACCGAAAAAATCCAGGCAGCCTTCTTTGATATCGTCAACGGCCGCAACCCCAAGTACGCGCACTGGCTGACCTTGGTCTAAGAGCGACAACCCCTTTTACGCACCAAATACCGCCATGTCCAAATCGCTCGTCACCCTGCTGGCCAAAGACCTCAACCCCCAAGGCGGCGTGTTTTGCCCCAGCCCCATGGCGGACATGAAAACCTGGAACACCCACCCCAAGGTCTACCTCGACGTGGCCCACAGCGGCCACGCCAAGTGCCCCTACTGCGGCACCGTGTACCAGCTCAAGGCCGGCGAGCATTTCGAAGCCCATTAAGTTGGTGCCCCCACGCTCCCCCGCTGCGCGTGGGTCGCTGCCCCCCGAGGGGGCTCCCCTTGCTTGGGGCGGCCCGGCGCAGGGGGTGGTGCCCCCACGCTCCCCCGCTACGCGTGGGTCGCTGCCCCCCGAGGGGGCCTGACCCCGCTTGGGGCGGCCCGGCGCGGGGTCAATAGCCCCCACGCTCCCCCGCTACGCGTGGGTTGCTGGCCCGGGGGCCAACCCGGCGGCGGGTTCACTTTCACTATTTAGAACGGCTTCGGGCGCGGGGTCTTGTCGGAGGACG
>CANGHQ010000270.1 GCA_947453585.1 Burkholderiales bacterium
GCCAGCAGCGCCTGGGCGGTCTCGAAATCAGCATCGAGCAAATTCACGCTCAGCAGCGCCACGTCGTCAGACAGCGGGTTCAGGCCTGCGCCTTTGCGCGCGGCAGCCAGGGCGGCATCTTTGGCGCCGGCCAGCAGGCGCAGGTTGCCGACCATGGACCAGGCCACCGGCCCGGTGTCTGGGCGCGCCAAGTCTTTGGCCAGGGCTTTTTCGAGCAGATCGGCGGCGGCGGGCTTGTCGCTGGCGCGGGTAAAAAAGCGGCTCACAAACACAATGGTTGCGCCGCGCTCGCGCTCGTCGGCGCGCGCCAGCAGACGCTGCGTGGGCGCCAGCGTATCGCCCAGGCGGTTCAGGCCGACCAGCAGTTGCAGCAAATAGCGGTCTGCCTCGGGGGATTCGGGCAGCGCCTGCTGCCAGGCTTTGGCGGCGGTGAGCGCCGCATTGGCGTCGCGCCCGCGCAGGGCGATTTCAATGGCGCGCTGAAACAGCTGCGCCTCGGGCGCGCGGCGTGCCGCACCCAGCATCAGGCCGTAGGCGGAACCGATATCGTCGTTTTGCAGGCTGATTTCGCTCAGCAGCAGCTGGTAAAACAGCTCGGCCGTGAGCCGGGAACTCGGCGGTGGGGGCGCCGCCGCTGGCTCTGCCTCTTGGGCCTGGGCCCAAGAAGCCAAAACCAGGGCGCAGACGGTGACAAAGTGGGGGATGCGTGGCATGCGACCATAATAATCCACGGCCCTGATTTTCAGCGTCTGCCACCTCGGGTTCAGCCCCGTTTCTACCTTTGCCCGAGCGCCATGCCTGAATTACCCGAAGTTGAAGTGACCCGCCGCAGTTTTGCCGACCGCATTGCCGGCGCGCGCATTGAGGCCGCAGAAATGGGCAAACCCCTGCGCTGGCCGCTGGGTTGTGAGTTGGTCACGCTCACGGGCCAGCGTGTGTTGGGCGTGCGCCGCCGGGGCAAATACCTGCTGCTGGACCTGGAGCGCGGCCTGTTGCTGCTGCACCTGGGCATGTCGGGCAGCGTTACCTTTTCTGCCGAACCGGGCCCGGCGGGCAAGCACGACCATTTTTCGCTCTACACCACGCAAGGCGTGCTGCGCCTGAACGACCCGCGCCGCTTTGGGGCGTTGGTGTTTGCCCCCGATGAACAAAGCCCGCAGGCCCAAAAGCTGCTGGGCCGCCTGGGCGTGGAGCCGCTGGGCGACGCCTTTGTGCTGGACGATTTTTGCCAGGCGCTCAAAAAACGCAGTGCGCCCATCAAGCAAGTGCTGCTGGCGGGTGAAGCGGTGGTAGGCGTGGGCAATATTTATGCCTCTGAGGCGCTGTTTTTGGCCGGTATTCGGCCCACCACCCGTGCGTCAAAGTTGAGCCGCCCGCGCGTGGCGCGGCTGCACGCCGCCGTGCGCCAGGTGCTGCTGCGGGCGGTGGAAAAAGGCGGCAGCACGCTGCGCGATTTTTCCAATGCCCAGGGCGAGTCGGGTCACTTTCAGCTCGAAGCGGCGGTCTACGGCCGCGCGGGCCAGCCCTGCCGCATGTGTGGCAGCCCGGTGCGCACCATCCGCCAGGGCCAGCGTTCCACCTTTTTCTGCCCGGTATGCCAAAAACCGTGAACGTGCCATCCAAGCCCGGCGCGCTGGCCACGCCTTCCCAGCCTGGCGCCCTGGCGGCGCAGGTGGTGGCCTGGCAGGCCGAGCACGGGCGCAACACCCTGCCCTGGCAAAACACGCAAGACCCGTACCGCGTGTGGCTGTCCGAGATCATGCTGCAGCAAACCCAGGTGGCCACGGTGCGCGGCTATTTCGCCCGCTTTATGGACGCGCTGCCCACGGTGCAAGACCTGGCAAGCGCCTCGCTGGACGAAGTGCTGGGCTTGTGGAGTGGCCTGGGCTACTACAGCCGGGCGCGCAATCTGCACCGCTGCGCGCAAGACGTGGTGCGCCTGCACGGCGGGGATTTTCCGCGCACGGCAGAGGTGTTGGTGACTTTGCCTGGCATTGGCCGCTCCACGGCAGCTGCTATTTCTTCGCTGTGCTTCGGCGAGCGGGTAGCGATTTTGGACGCCAACGTCAAACGCGTCGTCACCCGGGTACTGAGTTTTGACGGCGACCTGGCGCTGGCCGCCCAGGAGCGCGCGCTGTGGAATGCCGCCACTGATCTGTTGCCCGACGCCGAGGTGGCTGTGCAATCCATGGCGCGCTACACCCAGGGCATGATGGACTTGGGCGCCACAGTTTGCCTCCCCAAAAAGCCGCTCTGCCTCTTGTGCCCGCTGCAAGCCGCTTGCCGGGCTTGCGCCGCGGGTAACCCGCAGCTCTATCCGGTGCGCACGCGCAAGCTGAAGCGCAGCAGCCAGTCCATCTGGCTGCTGTGGGCGCAAACCCCAGACGGCGCGGTCTGGCTTCAGGCCCGCCCCACGCCCGGCGTGTGGGCTGGTTTGCAGTGCTTCCCACTGTTTGAGAGTGAGACTGCGTTAATGGACGCGGTGCCGCAGCCAAGCCGCGCTGCCCTGCAGCCCAATGCCACCTTTGTCCACGTGCTGACCCACAAGGATTTGCACTTGCACCCCTGGCGCCTGGTGCTGGAAAACGAAACTGATTTGGGCGCCTTGGGTGGCCAGTGGGTAGGTGCCGCGCAGTGGCCCGCCATGGGCTTGCCCGCGCCGATTCGCAAATTGCTGGCCAGCGCCTAGCGCGGCGGCTGCGGGGCTAGGGTTTGGCGAGGCTCGGCAAGCCGTCAAGCTCGCGGTGGCGTTTGAGCGTGACCCAGTCCGCGCCAAAGTGCTGCGCCAGTTGCTCCACCAGATACACCGAGCGGTGCTGTCCGCCGGTGCAGCCAATTGCCACCGTGACGTAGCTGCGGTGGTCGCGCGCCATGGCCGGTAGCCAGTGGCCCACAAAGTCGATGATCTGGTCCCGCATCTGCGTGGCTTCGGGCTGGGCTGCCAAAAACTCGGCCACCGGCGCGTCGCGCCCGGTTTGCGCCTTGAGCGCGCTCTCATAGTGCGGGTTGGGCAGCATGCGCACATCAAACACATAGTCGGCATCGGCTGGCACGCCGCGCTTGAAGGCAAAAGACTCAAACACCAATGTCAGCTGCGCCGGGGCCGAGCCGATCAGCGCCTTGACATAGCCCTGTAACTGGGCGGCGCGGATCATGCTCGAGTCAATCACATGCGACTCGGCACGGATGGCTTCGAGCACGCTGCGCTCTAGTTCAATCGCGTCCACCAGCGCACGGTGCTGGTCGGTGCGGGCGTGGCCGCTGTCCACCTGCGACAGCGGGTGCTTGCGCCGCGTCTCGGAATAGCGGCGCACCAGGGTGTCGGTGCTGGCGTCCAAAAATAAGGCCTTGACCGTCAAGCCTAACGCGCGCAGGCGGGCAAGCTGCTCGGGCACCAGGGGGAGTGAGTTGGCGCTGCGCACGTCCATGGCAATGGCCACGCGCGGCGCGGCGTGCTGCTGCTCCAGCGCCACAAAGTCCATCAGCAACTCGGGCGGCAGGTTGTCCACGCAGTAAAACCCGGCGTCTTCCAGCGCATGCAACGCCACCGACTTGCCCGAGCCCGACATGCCGGTAATCAGCACCAGTTCCATGGGCGGTGCGCTCATGCCATGCCCCGCTGCAGCATTTCACTGGCATGGGCTGCGGTGGTGGCCGAGCGCGCGTCGCCGCCCAGCATGCGGGCGATCTCGGCGGTGCGCGCATCGCCTTGCACTTCGGCCACGCTGCTTTGCGTGCTGCCCGATTGCAGTTGTTTGGATACCACCCAGTGCTGGTCGGCGCAAGCCGCTACCTGCGGCAGGTGGGCCACGGCCAGCACCTGGCGGTCGCGCCC
>CANGHQ010000271.1 GCA_947453585.1 Burkholderiales bacterium
GCCCAGGTTTTTGACGATGATGTAGTTGGGGCCAGCGCCATAGGTGTCCATCAGGGTGTCCAACAGGTCAACCGAGTCTTTGCCGGCGTCAGCCACGTGCCAAAAGTTGACGCCCACGCCCATGTCGGCCATCACGGCGAACAGGTCAGACTCCTGAATCCAGCGTGCCATGGGTGCAGCGGTTTGCGCTGCCAGGTCCACGATGATGTGGGGCAAGTGAGCGCCCTGCGCCTCGTCCAGCGCTTGGGCGATGGCGTCCAGGCTTTCAAAGCTGTCCACGATGACCGGGGAGGCGTAGCTTTGGTAAAAGCGGGTGAATGTGGTGTGCGACCGGTCCGTGTCAAAGCCGGTGAACGGCTGCTGGCTGTCGATGAAATACTGGGCCAAGACGCGCGCAACGACCGATTTGCCTACGCCGCCTTTTTCGCCGCCGATGAAGTTAAGTGAGCTCATTTGTAGATGGGTTATGTGAAGTAAAAAGCAAGTCCAACGATAGGCAAATTATCAAGCAAGAAGCATGCGCATCGGCGTGCGCTTTCGCGGCCGGGCTTTGGCCGCGTTAAATTCCTCGATATTCACCCTTTTTGCGTTATTTCATTGGTTAAACTGATCCAAGTCATTCCAAAGGCAGATAAACGTGCCGCTTTGAAACCCAGAAGTGCGGTAACCGCGAATCCGCCCGGAATGTGACTCACCGAAAACCGTTGGAACCTCTATGTCTTCACACCATGCGAACAAGGCGTCGGTCGGCGCCACTGCGGCACTCATCATTGGCGCCTTGGGCGTTGTATTTGGCGATATCGGCACCTCGCCCCTGTATGCGCTGAAGGTTTCAGTCGAGGCCTCGGGTGCCCGGGGCGGCGACGAGATCGTGCAAGCGGTCTCCGGCATCTTGTCGCTCATCACCTGGGCGCTGATTTTGGTGGTCACGATCAAGTACGTGTTCATCATCATGCGCGCGGACAACCGGGGTGAGGGCGGGATCTTTGCGCTCACCGCACTGGTCTTGCAACACCTCAAAAAGGATTCCGCCTACCGCTGGCCGGTCACCATTGCCGGCGCGCTGGGTGCTGCGCTGTTTTTTGGCGACAGCATGATTACCCCGGCCATCTCGGTTCTCAGCGCGGTGGAAGGGCTCAAAGTGCTGTCTCCCGACTTGGACAAGTACGTGATCATGATCTCGCTGGCGCTGATTACCGGGCTGTTTGCCGTGGAGCGCTTTGGCACGGCGGTGATCGGCAAGGTGTTTGGCCCGGTGATGTTGGTCTGGTTTATTTCGCTGGGCCTGATCGGCTTGGCCGAGGTGGTCCAGTTTCCCAGCGTGTTTGCCGCCCTTAATCCCCTCACCGGCATTTCGTTTTTGCTGGCGCATTCGGGGGTGGCGATTGCCATTTTCGGCTCGGTCGTGCTGGCGGTCACAGGTGGTGAGGCCCTTTACGCGGACATGGGCCACTTCGGTCGCGACCCGATCCAGAAGGCCTGGCTGTTTCTGGCCTTTCCCTGCCTCTTGCTCAATTACTTTGGCCAGGGTGCCCTGCTGATCCGCGACCCGTCGGCCCTGGACAATCCCTTTTTCCGGCTGGCGCCAAGCTGGGCGCTGATTCCCATGCTGTTTTTGGCGGCCATGGCCACCATCATCGCGTCTCAAGCGGTGATCTCGGGGGCGTTCTCCATCACTACCCAGGCGGTGCAACTGGGCTTCATCCCACGCATTTTGGTTAAACACACCTCGGCCGAAGAAATTGGCCAGGTCTACGTTTCCAAAGTCAACATCTTCCTTTTGGTGGGCGTGGTGATTTTGGTGCTGGGCTTTCGCAGCTCCGAAAATCTGGCATCCGCATACGGCGTGTCGGTCACCGGCGCCATGGCGATTGACACGATCTTGGCGGCCTATTTCATGGTGTTCGTCAAAGGCTGGAGCAAGCTCTTGTTCTTGCCTCTGTTTGGCCTGCTGTTTGCACTCGATTGCGTGTTTTTGGGCACCAATTTGTTCAAGTTCTTTGATGGCGGCTGGTTGCCCGTGAGCGTGGCCGGCACGCTGCTGCTGGTGATGATCTGCTGGATCACCGGGCGCGAGCGCTTGCTCAAAGCGCGCTGGGCCAACTCGATTCCGCTGGAAGAGTTTCTGCAAACGCTGGATGTGAGCGAGCCGCACCGTGTCTCTGGAACCGCCATTTTTATGGTGCCGCACAGCCACATTGCGCCGGTGTCCCTGTTGCACAACCTCAAGCACAACCAGGTCTTGCACGAGCGGGTGATTTTGATGAACGTCGAAACCGCCAACATGCCCTATGTGCCAGACGAAGAGCGCCTGACCATTGAGCATCTGCGCCACAACTTCCACTCGGTCAGCGTGCGCCACGGTTATATGGAAGAGCCGCACATCATGCGCGCCGTGGCGCTGCTGCGCGCGCGCGAGTTCCATTTCAGCCTGATGTCGATTTCGTTCTTCGTGGGCAAGGAACGCGTGGTGTCCAAGCCCGCGTCAGCGCTGTGGATGGCGCCCTTTATTTACCTGCACCGCACGATGCAAAGTGCCACCGAATACTTCAAGATTCCCTATGACCACGCCATCGAGATTGGCGGCCACGTAGAAATTTGAGGGGCTATTTGTTGCGCGCCAGGGAGCCTGTAGCCAGGCTCATCATAGTGTCGGTGTGAACGCCGGGTGGCAGCAGGCGCGCTTGCGCCAGTGCCCGGTCAATTTCGCGTGCTGCTGATTGCATCGCGCTTTCCAGTCCGCCGGTGCGCCGCACAATGGCGGCCACTGTCTCAAGCATGCTGGTGTCGCCTTTTTCTATTGCGCGGCGCACGGTTTGGCTTTCTTCTGCTGTTCCGTGCTGCATGGCCAAAATCAGCGGCAGCGTGGCCTTGCCTTCGCGCAAGTCATCACCCAGGTTTTTGCCCATGACACTGGCGTCGCCCGTGTAGTCCAGCACATCGTCAATCACTTGGAATGCGGTACCCAGCGCTTGCCCGAACTCGGCGCAAGCAGCTTCGAGTGCAGGAGATGCCCCGGACAAAATGGCACCCACTTGGGCGCTGGCTTCAAACAGCTTGGAGGTTTTGGAGCGGATCACCTGCAAATAGCCTTCCTCGCTCAGGTCGGCGTTGTGCATGTTCATGAGCTGCATGACCTCGCCCTCGGCGATCACATTGGTGGCGTCGGCCAGCACTTTCATGATGCGCATGTCCTGCACTTCCACCATCATCTGGAAGGCGCGCGAGTACAAAAAGTCGCCAATCAAGACGCTGGCCGGATTGCCAAACTTGGCGTTGGCCGTGGGCAGGCCGCGGCGCAGTGTGGAATCGTCCACCACGTCGTCGTGCAGCAGAGTAGCGGTGTGGATGAACTCCACCACGGCGGCCATGCTCAGGCGTTGCGCGCCCTCAAAGCCCAGCGCGCCGCAGCACAGCAGCAGCAACGTGGGGCGCAAGCGCTTGCCGCCGGCCGCAATAATGTGCTGCGCCACGTCGCCCACCAGCGGCACGCCCGAAGACAGCCGCTCTTTGATGACGGCGTCCACTTCGCGTAGTTCGTGCTCGACGAAAGCGGTTCCGTTGGAGAGTGTGGGGGTGTTGTTCTGCAGTTGCATTCGCGTGCGGCCTTTGCCGGATTATAGGTATGGCGCCCCTGCGCGAACGCGTGCCCAGGAGGCCCCGGAGACGCTGGGTCCGAGGGCTGCTATACTCGCGGGCTCTGCGGAAATTCGTCCGTGGACTTGAAAATCGAAGAGGTCAATATGTACGCGGTCATAAAAACCGGCGGCAAGCAATATCGGGTTGCGGCTGGCGAAAAAATTAAA
>CANGHQ010000272.1 GCA_947453585.1 Burkholderiales bacterium
CGTGCCCCAGGGGCTGTGGCCGGGTTCGGGCGCGGGGGCGTTGGCGGGCGCCGGGTCGGGCTGGTGTTCGCCCAAAATCAGCTTGAGCAAGGTGGTTTTGCCCGCGCCATTGGGCCCGAGCAGGCCAATCTTGTCGCCGCGCAGGATGGTGGCAGAGAAATCGCGCACGATCATCTTGTCGCCGAAGGTCTTGGAAATATGGGTCAGCTCAGCCACCAGCTTGCCGCTGGAGGCCCCACTGTTGACGTCCATATTGACGCTGCCCACCACTTCGCGGCGGGCTTCGCGGGTGGCGCGCAGGTTGTCCAAGCGCACGATGCGGGCGGTGGCGCGGGTGCGGCGGGCTTCCACGCCCTTACGGATCCACACCTCTTCTTGCGCCAGCAGCTTGTCGGCGCGGGCGTTGATCACGGCTTCTTGCGCCAGCTGCTCTTCTTTTTGCAGCAAATAGGCGGCAAAGTTGCCGGGGTACGACAAAAGCTTGCCGCGGTCGAGTTCCACAATGCGCGTGGCCACGTTGTCCAGAAACGAGCGGTCGTGGGTAATGGTGATGATGCTGCCCTTGAAGTCGATCAACAGGCCTTCCAGCCATTCAATCGAATCCAAGTCCAGGTGGTTGGTCGGCTCGTCGAGCAACAGCACTTCGGGCTGGGCCACCAGCGCCTGCGCCAGCGCCACGCGTTTTTTGGTGCCGCCCGACAGGGTGCTGATCATGGCCTCGGGGTCGAGGTGCAGGCGGTGCAGGGTTTCGCCCACGCGCTGCTCCCAGTTCCAGCCGTCCAGCGCCTCAATTTCGCTTTGCATGGCGTCCAGGTCGCCGTGGCCTTGCGAATATTCCTCGATCAGGTGGCGAATGCGCTGCAAGCCGATGCTGACCGCGTCAAACACGGTGGTTTGGCCGTCCAGGCTGGGTTCCTGCGCGACAAAGGCGATGCGGGTGTTGTTTTGAACCTGCACCACGCCATCGTCGGGCTTTTCCATGCCCGCCAGAATCTTGAGCATCGACGACTTGCCGGCGCCATTGCGCCCGATCAAGCCGACGCGTTCTGCGGGTTCGAGTGAAAAGCCTGCGTGGTCTAGCAGGGGTACGTGTCCAAAAGCGAGTTGGGCGTCCAGTAAGGTAATCAGTGCCATGTGGGGGGGATTATCCCCCGCGCAGGCGTGCGTCCAGTGACAGCATAACTTTGGCGCTGTACAGCACCAGCATTGCACCGGCCATGTCGCCGCTGAACATCACCAAGACATTGACCAGGGGGTTGTCCGAGACGCCACACCAGGCGTACCAGCTTTGGTGCAGGCCCGCGCTCACAGCCGAAAAAATCAGGGTTATGCGCACCATGCTTAGGGCGGTGAGTGCTTTGAGATCGACCTCCAGGTCGGTCAGGCTCAGGCAAATCTGGCGCGCCAGCAAGGGTGCCAGGCCCGAAATACAGGCCGCCACGCCCACGGTGACGGGGTCGGTCAGGCGCGCATCGTGGAATGCCAGCATCAGCGAGCCCAGCACAATGCCTAGCGCCCCCCACTTGTCAAAGAGCAAAACTGCGACCAAGCGCAGGCCACTGGGTAAGAAAACCCAGCTTACGCCTGCCGAAAAATCGAAATTCGAAAAAACGAAACCATTGAGCATGAACAGCGCCACGTAAAACAGCGCCGTCACCCCCACGATCAAAGTTGCACTCTGCACATGCATACGCGAACCACTTTCAAAATTCAAACGCCTATCGCCACAATGACAAGCGCTTAAACGGCCCGCGCAGCCGTCCAGAGTCGCAAACGGACTCAGGCTGCCTGGTGGGCCTTTTCCATACATTGGCCCAGTTGCGCAAAGTACTGTTGTGTTGCCTTGGTGGGCACCACGTACTTCACACGGTTGTCATGGGCGTCGAGGTTCAGGTCAATCATGCCCTTTTTGCGCAACATCTTCAGGCGACGGTGCGCCGTGGTGGTGGAGATTTCAGGCAGCATCACCATGGCTTCGAGCACGGTGATCTGCTTTTCGTCATGCCACGCAGCCGCAAAAGTGTTGAGCATGCGGGATTCCACCGCGTCCAGGCTGGGGAAACTCGGCAAGCCGCGCACCGCCTGAACCAGGTTCAGGTATTTGGTGTACATCTGCGAGAAGTTTGCAACTTTGGTCTTTGTCATATTTTTTTCCAACGAATTAAAGTGATTGTTTGGTTTTTCAGGTCTTTTGCCTGATGGAGCCAATTTTCCACTTTTTTTAGCGCCTTTGTCTACACTTTAATTTATTTTTATGATTTAAATTATAAAAATGTTACAATTAATTTAAGACGTAATGACCCCCAGGCCTGTATGGTCTTTTTACTTGCTGCTTGGGAAGCTGAACATGGTGCCCTCGCGCACGCCGGCTGAGGGCCAGCGCTGGGTAATGGTCTTGCGCTTGGTGTAAAAACGCGCCGCGTCCGGGCCGTAGGCGTGCAAATCGCCGAACAGGCTGCGCTTCCAGCCGCCAAACGAGTGGTAGGCCACGGGCACGGGCAACGGTACGTTGACGCCCACCATGCCGACCTGGATGTTGTCGGTGAAGTAGCGCGCTGCTTCGCCGTCACGGGTGAAGATGCAGGTGCCGTTGCCATATTCGTGGGCATCGATCAAGTCCATGGCTTCTTGCAGCGTCTTGACACGTACCACGCCCAGCACGGGGCCAAAAATCTCTTCTTGGTAAATCGCCATGCCGGGTTTGACGTTGTCAAACAGGCAGGGGCCCAAAAAGTAGCCTTCTTCATGGCCGGCCACCACCACGTTGCGGCCGTCCACCAGCAGCGTGGCGCCTTCTGCCACGCCTTGGTCCACATAGCCACGCACTTTTTCGAAGTGCTGCTTGGTCACCAGCGGGCCCATGTCGCTCTTGGCGTCGGTGCCGGGGCCGACTTGCATCTTGGCGATCTCGATCTTCAGGCCGGCAATCACGGCGTCGGCAGTCTCATTACCCACGGCCACCACCAGCGGAATGGCCATGCAGCGCTCGCCGCAAGAGCCATAGGCCGCACCCATCAGGGCGTTGACGGCGTTGGCCACATCGGCGTCGGGCATGACCACGGCGTGGTTCTTGGCGCCGCCCAGGGCTTGCACGCGCTTGCCGTGGGCGCAGCCGGTGGAGTAGATGTATTCGGCAATCGGGGTGGATCCGACAAAGCTGATGGCTTTGACCAGCGGGTGCGTCAGCAGCGTGTCCACGGCTTCCTTGTCGCCGTTGACCACGTTGAGCACGCCCGGTGGCAAACCGGCTTCGAGCGCCAGTTCGGCAATGCGCAGGGTGCTCGACGGGTCGCGCTCCGAGGGTTTCAAGATGAAGCAGTTGCCGCAGGCCACGGCCATGGGCCACATCCACAAGGGCACCATGGCGGGGAAGTTGAAGGGGGTGATACCAGCGGTCACGCCCAGGGCCTGGAATTCGCTCCACGAATCAATGGCGGGGCCCACATTTTTGCTGTGCTCGCCCTTGAGCAGCTCGGGGGCATAAGAGGCGTATTCCACGTTTTCGATGCCGCGCTGCAGCTCGCCCATGGCGTCGCTCATGACCTTGCCGTGCTCGGCGGTGATCATGGCGCAGATCTCGTCGGCGTGGGCTTCGAGCAGCACCTTGAGGTTGCCCATGACGCGCGCGCGCTTGAGCGGCGGCGTATTGCGCCAGGCGGGGAAGGCGGCTTGCGCATTGGCAATGGCCTGTTCGACAGTTACTTTGTCGGCCAGCAGCACACGCTTTTCGGCCTTGCCGGTGGCGGGGTTGAAAACGTCAGCAGAACGGGTGCCGCCTTGGGTCAATTTGCCGCCAA
>CANGHQ010000273.1 GCA_947453585.1 Burkholderiales bacterium
CCCGATCCAGGGCACCTCGTGGTTGCGCACGGTAACAAACAGGTTGGTGTCGTGCAGCACCTTGTTGTGTTTGAGGTTGTGCAGCAAGGCGTTGGGTACGGTGCCCACGGCGGCGGTCAAAAACACGGCCGTTCCTTCTACCCGCGTGGGCGGGCTGACGAATACCGCTTCCAGAAAACTGGGCAAGTCCATGGAATCGGCCTTGAGCTTGGAGCTCAGCAGCGTGCGCCCGTCTTTCCAGGTGCCCATGAACAAGAACACCACCGCGCCAATGAGCAGCGGAAACCAGCCGCCGTCAAACAGCTTGAGCAGGTTGGAGCCCCAAAACATGAAGTCCACCACAAAGAAGAAGCCGGTGGCCGCCAGGCACAGCCACAGCGGGTATTTCCAGCCGTAGCGCACCACGTAAAAGGTCAACACGGTGGTGATCAGCATGTCGGTACACACCGCAATGCCATAGGCTGCGGCCAGGTTGCTAGAGGACTTGAACATCACCACCGCCAGCACAATGGCGGCGAACAAGCCCCAGTTGACAAAGGGAATGTAGATTTGCCCGGCCTCGCGCACGCTGGTGTGGATCAGGTTCAGGCGCGGCAGGTAGCCCAGCTGAATCACCTGCTTGGTCACACTAAAGGCGCCGGTGATCAGCGCTTGCGATGCAATCACTGCCGCCATGGTGGCCAGCACCACCAGCGGCAAGAGCGCCCAGTCGGGCGCCATCATGTAAAACGGGTTTTTGACCGCGGCTGGGTTGCTCAGCAAAAGCGCGCCCTGGCCAAAGTAATTCAGCGTCAAGCACGGCATCACCACGCTGAACCAGGCCAGGCGGATCGGCTTTTTGCCGAAATGGCCCAGGTCGGCGTACAAGGCCTCGGCGCCGGTCACGCACAGCACCACGGCGCCCAGCAAAATAAAGGTCACGCCGGGGTTGTCCCACATAAAGGCCAGCGCGTAATACGGGTTCAGGGCCACCAAAATATGCGGATTGCTGGCAATATGAAACACGCCCATCACCGCAATCACCGCAAACCACAGCAGCGTAATCGGGCCAAAAAACTTGCCGATGCCAGTGGTGCCGCGTTTTTGCACCAGGAACAGGCAAAACAGAATCACCAGCGTAATCGGCACCACGTATTTCACGAACTTGGGCGAAATGATCTCCAGGCCCTCCACCGCGCCCAGCACCGAAATCGCGGGGGTGATGACGCCATCACCATAAAACAGGCAAGTGCCAAAAATGCCGACATTGAGCAGCACCCGGCGCAGCGTGGGCCGGTCTTTGACGGCTTGGGACGCCAGCGCCAGCATGGCAATCAGGCCGCCCTCGCCTGCGTTATCGGCGCGCAGCACCAAGACCACGTATTTGAGAGACACGATGACGGTCAGGGTCCAAAAAATCATGGACAGGATGCCGTACACATTGTCCGGCGTAAAAGGCACATGGCCCGAACCGAAAACCTCTTTGAGCGCATACAGCACGCTGGTGCCAATGTCGCCATACACCACACCGATGGCGCCTAGCGTGAGCGCCGAGAGAGAAGATTTTGAAGCAGACAAGCGTCGTTTCCGGGCGCATGGGCGACCCAGATTCCATTCTGTAAGGGAGCGCCATTGTGCCCGCGCCCGGCCAGAAATTCGGTGTCTTTGTGAAAAATGCCGGGTAAATTGCTGCGATGCAGCAAAAAGCGTCGCCTAAGCGACAGAAAACAGGTAGCGGCGCGCGCCTGCCCCTCGCTTTAGGCTTCGAGGTCGGCTTCCGGGTCGGTGGCTTCGAGCTCGTAGCTCGCCGCCAGCATGGCCAGACGGCCAATCACGCCGTACATATAGAAGCGGTTCGGGTCACTGGCGCCCGGGCGCACGCCCAACTGCGGCAGCTGCGTGCTGGCGCCAAAGGCCAGCGGCACGTAGCTCGAACCCGGCGCGCTGAGGTTTTCGTCGATTCCGCGCTCAGCGTGCACACGGTAAAAGCCGCCCACCACGTAGCGGTCCATCAGATACACCACCGGCTCGGCCACGGCGTCGTTCATGCGCTCGTTGGTCAGCAAGCCTTCTTGCAGGATCAGCTCTTGCAGCACGCCCTGGGGTTGGCCCGCTGCAAGGGTTTTTTGCAGCAGGGCGGGTAGGTCTTTGCTGTCGCGCACCGTCATCAGGCCCATGCCGCTGCTGCTGTTATTGGCCTTGACCACGACAAAAGGCTTTTCCTTGATGCCGTATTCCTTGTACTTTTTGCGGATTTTGGCCAAGAGCGCATCCACCCCGGACGTCAGTTTGGCCACGCCAGCGGCGCTGGCCAGGTCCACGTCGCCACAGGTGTCAAACACTGGGTTTATCAGCCACGGGTCGATGCCAATGAGCTTGCCAAAACGCTTGGCGATCTCTTCGTAGCACTTGAAATGCATGCTTTTGCGCCGCGTCGTCCAGCTCGCGTGCAGCGGTGGCAGCAAATACTGCTGGTGCAGGTCTTCAAGAATGCCGGGAATGCCGGCGTGCAAATCGTTGTTGAGCAGAATGGTGCAGGGGTCAAAGTCTTTCACCCCGATGCGGCCATTGGTGCGGATCACCGGCTCCAACGTAATGCTTTCGCCACCGGGCAGCTCAATGACCGTGGCTTTTTTCACTTCGGGGCTGATGGAGCCAATGCGCACATGCAGGCCCGCCATGTGAAAAATGCGCCGCAGCTGCGCCAAATTGCTCAAATAAAAGGTGTTGCGCGTGTTGTGCTCGGGAATGATGAGCAGGTTGCGCGCCTCAGGGCAGATTTTCTCAATCGCCGCCATGGCGGCCTGCACCGCCAGCGGCAGCATGGCCGGGGTCAGGTTGTTCCAGCCGCTGGGGTAAAAGTCGGTGTCCACGGGCGCGAGCTTGAAGCCGGCGTTGCGCACGTCCACCGAGGTATAGAACGGCGGCGTATGCTCCATCCATTCCAGCCGGAACCAGCGCTCGATGGCCGGCATCGTGTCCAGCACGCGCTGCTCCAGCTCGTTGATGGGGCCAGTCAGTGCGGTGACGAGGTGGGGGACCATAGCTGTGATGCTTTCATCGAAAAAATACCGGGGCCGGGTGGATCGACCCGTGGCCTGTAGATGGTGGCCATTTGCAGAATTGCAAGCACATCCCAGCGCTCGCAACCCGAAAGGATACTAGCCCCGCACTTCCCCCTGCCCCAGCACGACGTACTTGAGCGAGGTCAGGCCTTCGATGCCCACCGGGCCGCGGGCGTGGAATTTGTCGGTGGAAATGCCGATTTCGGCGCCCAAGCCGTACTCAAAACCGTCGGCAAAGCGGGTGCTGGTGTTGACCATGACGCTGGCCGAATCCACTTCGCGCAAAAAGCGCTGGGCGTGCATGTGGTCGCGGGTGAGGATGGCGTCGGTGTGGTGGCTGGAATAGTGGTTGATGTGGGCAATCGCCGCATCCACGCCGTCCACCACCTTGATGCTGATGATGGGCGCGAGGTATTCCTCAAACCAGTCTTGTTCGCTGGCGTCTTGCAGGTTTGCGCCGGGCACGCTGGCCAATATGGCCTTGGACGTGGGGCAGACGCGCATCTCCACGCCTTTGGCGGCGTAGATGGCGCCGATTTGGGGCAAAAACTCGGCGGCCACGCCGCGCGCCACCAGAAGGCTTTCACTGGCGTTGCAGGGGCTGTACTTTTGGGTTTTGGCGTTGTCGGCCACGGTCACGGCCATCGCGATGTCGCAGGGCTCGTCCACATAGGTGTGGCAGTTGCCGTCCAGGTGCTTGATGACGGGCACTTTGGCGTCGCGGCTGATGCGCTCGATCAAGCCCTTGCCGCC
>CANGHQ010000274.1 GCA_947453585.1 Burkholderiales bacterium
CAGCCTGAACCAGCCCGAAGCTGCTGCCCGCATCGAGGCGGCCGTGGACGCTGTGCTGAGCCTTGGCCTGCGCACCCCCGACATCTACAGCGAAGGCACGACCAAGGTTGGCACGCGTGAGATGGGTGATGCGGTGGTGAAGGCGCTGGCTTAAACCAGCATCCTAGACCTCAGAAAAAACGCGCCTAAGGGCGCGTTTTTTTGTCTTCGACACTGCGGCAATGCCCCGCGCGCGCTATTTTTTGTTTAGGCGAAGGGCGAGCGCCTGGAAGCCCGGTTCAGCGGTAACCCGCAAACAAAATCGCCATATTCACACCAAGCGCGCCAACCCACACTAGGCTGCGCAGCGTAGCCCGGTTGGCCACATAAGCGGCAACATAGGCGACGCGCAGACCAATATAGGCCAGTGCCAAGGCGTCCAGCCGCGCTTGGTCGGCGCCCAGTTGGTGCGCAATCAGCACAGCAGCAATAAAAAACGGCAGCGCTTCAAAGCTATTGGCTTGCGCTGCATTGGCACGGGCGCGCCAGTCAGACTGGGCCAGCAACCAGGCGCGGGGATTGGCGTTGTCGTAGTTGCCCTGGTCCCCAGGCTTGCCAAACAAATTGCTTTTGGCAATGCCAGCACACACCACCGGCAACAAGGCCGCGACCAAGACACACCAGTAATCCAGAGAAAAAGTCATAGCGGGCATAGGAACAGGCTTTCAAAAAAGGGGATGAAAAGTATTCGGACGTCGCGCCAATGCACGCTAAGTGCTGGCGCCGTCAGCGCCGGTCTACCAGCGCGTGCGCAATCGTACCCAAATCGACATATTCAAGCTCGCTGCCCACGGGCACGCCGCGCGCCAGGCGGGTGGGTTGCAGGCCTTTGGCCTTGAGTCCTTCGGCAATGACGTGGGCCGTGGCCTCACCTTCGGCGGTGAAGTTGGTCGCCAAAATTACCTCTTGCACGATGCCGTCGCAAGCGCGTTCAAACAGTTTTTTTAGGCCCAGGTCGTGCGGACCGATGCCGTCAAGCGGGCTGAGTTTGCCCAAAAGCACAAAGTACAGGCCCCGGTAGGCGCCGGTGCGCTCTAGCGCGGCTTGGTCGGCCGGCGTTTCCACCACGCAAAGCTGGCTGTGGTCGCGCCGCGTGTCCAGGCAAGTGGCGCAAATGCGGTCTTGGGTAAAGGTGTGGCAGCGCTCGCAGTGGTGCACGTGTTCGGTCGCATCCATCAGCGCGCGCGCCAGCGTCTGGGCGCCTGCGCGGTCGCGCTGCAACAAATGAAAGGCCATGCGCTGCGCCGACTTGACGCCCACCCCTGGCAGACGCCGCAGCGCCTGGATCAGGGTGTCGAGCGAATGCGCGTCAGACATGGGAGGCGCCGTACAAAGGGAGTCGCGTCACCTTAGAACGGCAGCTTCATGCCGCCGGGCAGGCCCGGCATGCCGGCCGTGATCTTGCCCAGTTTTTGTGCCGATGTTTCTTCGGCCACGCGCAGCGCAGCGTTAAAGGCCGCAGCCACCAAGTCTTCAAGCATGTCTTTGTCGTCTGCCAGCAGGCTGGGGTCGATGGTGACGCGACGCACCTCGTGCTTGCAGGTCATGGTGACTTTGACCAGGCCCGAGCCCGACTCGCCACTGACCTCAATATTGCCCAGTTCGTCCTGGGCTTTTTTCATGTTGTCCTGCATGGCCTGGGCTTGCTTCATCAGGCCGGCGAGTTGTCCTTTGTTGAACATGGAAGGTTTCCTTTGGATTGATTGGGGTAGGTTGATTCAAAAATTACAAGGGACGGATGGAGCCTGGCACCACGCGGGCACCAAAGTCTTTCATCAGCGTCTGCACCAGCGGCGTGGCGTAAATCAGTTGTTCAGCCGCGACTTGCCGCTCGGCGCTGGCCTGGGCGTTGCGTCGGCCCGGACTGTCGGTCACACGGCCTACTTCGACCGCCAGATCCACGCCAAAACCGGCGTCTTTGAGCGCCAGCGTCAGGCGATCGCGGCTGCCGGGCTGGTTGAGCGACTCGCGCTCTACGCGCAGCAGCCACTGACCTTCATCGCGCGCCACCAGTTGCGACTGCAACGCCAGCTCGCGCACCATGGCGCCAATGGCCTGGGCGTCCACCAAAGCCTGGACTGTGGCATGCCAAAAGTCACCCTCTTCGGTGGGGATCAGTACCGCAGCAGCCTGCGCAGCCGCGCTGGCGTCAGCCCGGCTCTCTGCCTGCTGGCGCACCGGCACGCCGACCACGCGGTGGTCCACCGCAATGGCGGCAGGTAGCGCCGCACGGGGCACGGGTGCATCCGAGGCCTCATCAAGATCATAGTCATCCTCAGGCCCCTCGTCAGGCGCATCGTCCCAAGGTTGGGTAGCGCGCACCGGCAGGATCTGGCCTGGGGGCAGCGCACCGCTTTGCGAGTAAATCGCTGCGGCGGGAGAAGATGGGGTTGAGGCTGGGATGCTGGCGGCGGTGCTGCCGCTGGCGTTAGCAGCGCGGCCAACATTGGCCGGGGCGGGCGTGGGCGCCAGCGCCACAGCCTGACCGGCCGGAACATGAGTCGCCAGCGTCTGGCGAGGGCCATTCGCGTCGCCAAGCGCCACGGGCAAAGAGGCGGCAGTTGCAAGACTCGGGGGCGCAGGATGGTCTTCCCACGGCTGCACCGCACGCGGCGCAGCAGACACAGGCACGGGCACTGGCACAGGGGCGGCGGTATCAACGGCGGCAAGGGGCGCTGCGGCAGCTTGCATGCGCGCTGCGCTTGGCGATGCTACCAAAGCAGCCTGGGGCGCCATCGCGGGCCGCGCCGGGCTGCTCAATGGCCCGGCCGGGCCATCATTCAGAGTTTTTTTTTCAGCCGAGGGCGCAGTGCCCATCTGCGCACTGCCAGAACCGGCCGGCTTGAACGCCAGCAAGCGCAGCAACACCATGGTGAGCGCCGCGTATTCGTCGGGCGCCAAGCCCAGGTCGCCCCGGCCATGCAGGCAAATGCTGTAGAGCAACTGCGTCTCGTCGGCGGGCAAGAGTGCAGCCAGGCGCGCCGTGTCGGCGGCTTCAGCGTCACTGTCGTCGTCGCCGTCCGCAGCGGCAGAACCCATGGTTTGCAGCACCGCCATGCGCTGCAACACGGTGGACATTTCTTCCAGGGTGGACGCGGCGTTCAGGCCGTTGAGGCGCAAGGTGTCCACGGTTTGCACCACCGTGCGCCCGTCGCCCAGGGCAAGCGCTTCTATCAGGCGAAAAACATAGCTGCGGTCCACGCTGCCGAGCATGGTGCGCACCGTGGCTTCGGTCAGGGCGCCCGCGCCAAAGGCAATCGCTTGGTCAGTCAAGCTCAGCGCGTCGCGCATAGAGCCGCGCGCCGCACGCGCCAGCAGGCGAAGCGACTGGGGATCAGAGTCCACCGACTCCTGGCCCAGCACCTGCACCAGATGCTCGCGAATCGTCTCGGGCGCCATAGGTCGCAGGTTGAACTGCAGGCAGCGCGACAGCACCGTGACCGGCACTTTTTGCGGGTCAGTGGTGGCGAGCACGAATTTGAGGTAGTCCGGCGGCTCTTCCAGCGTCTTCAACATGGCGTTGAACGCTGGCCCGGTGAGCATGTGCACCTCGTCGATCATGAACACCTTGAAGCGCCCCTGCACCGGCTTGTATACCGCCTGCTCGAGCAGCGCTTGCACCTCGTCCACGCCGCGGTTGGACGCAGCGTCGAGCTCGGTGTAATCCACAAAGCGGCCTGAATCGATGTCGGTACACGCTTGGCAAACGCCACACGGCGTGGCGGTAATGCCACCCTGCCCGTCTGCGCCCTGGCAG
>CANGHQ010000275.1 GCA_947453585.1 Burkholderiales bacterium
CAACTCGGCCTCTTTGAGGCGTGCGTCGATGGCCGCATCTTGCGGAAACTGGTGCATCAGCGTGGTGAACCACCACGAAAAGCGTTCGGCCTTCCAAATGCGGCGCAGGCACTGGGCGGAATAGGCCTCAATCCCGGCGTCGGAGCGCTCCAGATAGAAGTCTTGCAAGGCCTGGGACAAATACTTCACGTCGCTGGCGGCCAGGTTCAAGCCCTTGGCGCCCGTGGGCGGCACGATGTGTGCTGCGTCTCCGGCCAAAAACAGGCGGCCAAAGCGCATGGGCTCGGTCACAAAGCTGCGCAGCGGCGCAATGCTTTTCTCGATGGACGCACCCGTCACCAAATCGGCACGCGCTTGCGCGTCCAGGCGCAGTCGCAACTCGGCCCAAAAAGCATCGTCCGACCACTGGTCCAGCGAATCGGTGAGCGGCACTTGCAGGTAGTAGCGGCTGCGCGTGGCGCTGCGCTGCGAACACAGGGCAAAGCCGCGCGGGCTGTTGACGTAAATCAGCTCGTGGTGCACCGGAGGCGTGTCTGACAACAGTCCCAGCCAGCCAAAGGGATAAACCTTTTCAAACTCTTTGATAGCCCCACGCGGCACGCTGGCGCGGCACACGCCGTGAAAGCCGTCGCATCCGGCGATAAAGTCGCAGGCAATTTCAAACGACTCACCGTCTTTTTGGAACCACACACGGGGCTGACCGGTGTCAAAGTCCAGCACCTGCACCTCGCTGGCTTCGTAATAGGTAGGCAAACCGGCTTGCGTGCGCGCGTCCATCAGGTCGCGGGTGACTTCGGTTTGGCCATAGACCATCACGTTTTGGCCGCTGGTCAGCGCTGCCAGGTCCACCCGGTGGCGCTGGCCGGCAAACAGCATGTCAAAGCCGCTGTGCACCAGGCCGTCGCGGTGCATGCGCGCACCCACTCCGGCCTCGTCGAGCAAGTCCATGGTGACTTGCTCGAGCACGCCAGCCCGGATGCGGCCCAGCACGTAGTCCGGGCTTTGGCGCTCCACAATCACCGCGTCGATACCGGCCTTGTGCAGCAACTGGCCCAGCAGCAGCCCGGCGGGACCGGCGCCAACGATGGCGACCTGGGTACGAATGGAACGGGTCATGGGTTCAGGCCTTAAAGGTGTGTACCAGCACCAAAGAAATGGAAGGGAAGGCCAACAGCAGCGCAATGCGCATGAAGTCCGAAAGCAAAAACGGCACCACGCCCTTGAAGGTTTCCACCAGCGGCACGTCTTTGGCCAGGCGGTTGATGATGAACACGTTCATGCCCACCGGCGGATGCACCAAGCCGATTTCCACCACCATCAGCGCCAGAATGCCAAACCACACGCTCTTGTCGGTGCTGCTCAGGCCGTAAAAGTCCAGGCCCATGACCACCGGGTAAAAAATCGGAATGGTCAGCAAAATCATGGCCAGGCTGTCCATCACGCAACCCAAGAAGATGTAAATCACCAAAATCGCCACCATCACCACCATCGGGCTCAAGGCGCTGGCCTGCACCCAGGCAGCCAGCTCTAAGGGCATTTGCGACAGAGCCAACGCGGTGTTGAGCATGTCCGCCCCCAGCAGCACCAGGTAAATCATGGCCGTGGCCTGCGCCGTGCCCAAAATGCTGTCTACCACGCCGCGCCCCCGCATGCCGCCGCTGACCACAGCCAGCACGCCGCAAGCCGCCGCGCCAATAGCTGCCGCCTCGGTCGGGTTGGCCCAACCGCCGTAAATGCCCACGATCACCACCAAGAACACCAGCAGCACTGGCGCCACATGCAGCGTGGCGTTCAGGCGCTCGCTCCAGGGCACGCGCGGGCCCGCCGGGCCGGACAGCGGGCGCAGGGTGACCATGATCTTGACCACCAACATGTAACCCGCCGTGGCAATCAGCCCCGGCAGCACGGCGGCCATGAACAGTTTGCCAATCGACTCCTGCGTCAGAATGGCATAAATCACCAGCGGCACCGAGGGCGGAATCATGATGCCCAGCGTGCCCCCAGCCGCCAAGGCGCCGGTAGACAAGGCGCCCGAATAGCCAAAGCGGCGAAGCTGCGGCAAAGCCACCTGCCCCATGGTGGCCGCCGTGGCCAAAGAAGAGCCGCAAATCGCCCCAAACCCGGCACAGGCGCCAATAGCTGCCATCGCAATACCGCCCTTGAAGTGGCCCATAAAGGCCTCGACAAAGCGAAACAGCGCCGCGCTAAGCCCGCCGTGGGTGGCGAATTGGCCCATCAGCAAAAACAGCGGAATCACCACAATGTCGTAGTTCGACAGGCGCGCATAGGCCAGGTTTTTCAGAAAATTGAGAAGGGGCAGCGCCTGCCCGTCGGTCAGGTAAAAGTAGCCTGCAGCACCCGCCGTGAACATCGCGATGCCGATGGGCACGCGCAGCACCAAGAGCAGCATCAGACCGCAAAAAATCACGCCGCCAATCGCAATGCCGCTCATGCTCTGGCTCCGGTCAAGGTGCTGGCACGCAGGTGCAGCGCCAGCATGTAAAAGCCCGCCAGCGCCAGCAGCACAAAACCCGGCACCATCAATATCTGCGCCAGCCACAGGGGCCAGCCCAAAATCATGCTGGTTTCACCGGCTTCGCGGATGGACAAGGCCCCGACCAAAGCACGCCAGGTCACCACGCTGCCAAACAACCCCACCAGAGCTGAGCCCAATGCGTCCAGGCGGTGCACGGTTTTGGCGCTGGCGCGGGCCGTAAAGAAGTCCACCTTCACATCCCCACCGTTCAGGTGGCAATAGGCAAAAAAACTGGCCGAGGCAAAAGCCGCCGCCATTTGCAGAATCTCGACATCACCCGGCACCGGCGCAGAGAAAAGCTTGCGCCCCACGATGCTGAAAATACTCATGGCAACCAAGGCCAAAAACACCCCGCCGCCCAGCAAAGATAAAAACTGGCAGGCGGAAAAAAGACGACGCCCAAAGGGGCCGAAGTCGCGCGGCGTCAACACGCCAGGCGCAGAAGATTGGGTTTCTTGCATGGAAATTCCTTCGTGCATCGCCGCCTGCTCAGGCTCGGGCGGCGCGCACCCTCATGAAATTGAATCGCCAAGGCTGCTAGTGCGGCGCGCCGCCCCACAAGCCCCGGCTCCAAATTACTTGTCGGTGTTCTTGGCGATCAGGGCGCGGGCGCTGTCCAACAACTGCTTGCCATTGGCGCCCTTGGCCGTCACGTCCGCCACCCAGGCATCGGTCACCGTTTGGCCCACTTTTTTCCAGGCCACGAGTTCAGACTTGGGAATCACGTTGGTCGTATTCTTGGTGGTGAGCTTTTTGCCCTCCTCGTCCGCCGCCAAAAAGGCCTTGCCTGCAATGCCTGAGAGCGCCTTGCCGCTGTTGGCGTCGATCACCTTTTTCAGGTCTGCGGGCAGACTTTCGTACTTGGCCTTGTTCATGGCCAAAACAAACACCGAGGTGTAAATCGCGGGCTCCACCGGATCGGTCTCGGAATGGAACTTCACCAATTCCTGGATCTTGACAGCGGGCACCACCTCGTAAGGCACCAAAGCGCCGTCGATCACCGACTTGGCCAGCGCCTCGCTCACCTGCGGCACCGGCATGGCCACGGGCGTGGCACCCAGGGCAGCGAGCATTTTGTTGGTCTGGCGCGTGGGAGCGCGCACTTTCATGTCTTTCAGATCGGCCATGACCTTGATCGGCTTGTTAACCATATGGAACACACCGTCGCCGTGCACATGAAAGGCCAGCGGATGGATGTCCTTGAACTCGCCCATGTCATTGAGCTGCACATAGTC
>CANGHQ010000276.1 GCA_947453585.1 Burkholderiales bacterium
CACCCCGGGCGCCAGACTTCATGCCACGTGCTGGAGTCGGGCGACGTGGCCAAGGCCTTGCTGGACTACGCCAGCGGCAACCAGGTCAGCGTCATCGTGATGGGCGCGGCCACCCACGGCCTGAAAACCCAGCGCTTTGTGGCCACCGTGCCCATCAAGGTGGCTATGGATGCGCCTTGCACCGTGATCTTGGTCAAGCAGGCGCTGCCGTTTGCGCAGCTCGCGGTGCGCGACGACGATGCACCGCAGGAGCCCGGGGCGTTGCACGAGCAGCGCGGGCCGGGGTCGAACTTGTATGGGGACGATTTGGGGCCTCTGGGGTAGGGCTGCTGGATTATCAGGGCCGTTGCCGGTTTTGCCCACTCTCTCCCCCAACCCCTCTCTCGCCCGGCGGGCGAGAGAGGGGGGCCAACAGCCACATTTGGTTTTGTCGCTTCCGCTAGCCTTCTACTGTCGTGGCACCGCTTAGTTTTCGTCTACTCCGTTGGAGTGGAGCCCTCGCCGCGAATGGCTTTTGTGTCTACCTTTTCCGGCGAAGCTGAGGTTCGCGGCGAGGGCGCCGCTCCGACCGAAAACAATCGGTTCCCAGTGGTGCGGTAGCCGAAGCGACAAAACCAAATGTGGCTGTTCACTCCCCCTTTCCTCACCGCAGGGGAGGAAAGGGGGCTGGGGGGATAGGCGGGGGAAAAAACGCAGCACTGCGCATAAGATCACAGTCCCCGCACCAGCGCCCCGACCCGCACCATGCCCCAATCCTCCCCCACCATCACCATCGCCCCCCGTGACCTCGGGTTGTTGATGCTGGTGGTCTTGGTTTGGGGCATGAACTTCGCCGCCATCAAAATTGGCGTAGCCGGCGTGCCGCCGCTCTTGCTGGGCGCGCTGCGCTTTTCGCTGGCGGCATTTCCGGCGGTGCTGCTGTTCAAGGCGCCCAAGGTGCCGCTGCGCTGGTATGTGCTGTATGGCATGACGATTTCGGTCGGGCAATTTGCGTTTTTGTTCTCTGCCATTCACGTGGGCATGCCTTCGGGTCTGGCGTCGCTGGTCTTGCAGTCGCAGGCTTTTTTCACCATGGTGTTTGCCGCGTTCTGGCTTAAGGAGCGCTGGCAGATCAACCAGGTCGCCGGGCTGGTGCTGGCGGGCGCGGGGCTGGTGCTGATTGGCAGCGCGCACGGCGTGAGCATGCCCTTGGGTGGTTTTGCCCTGACGGTTGCCGCCGCCGTGATGTGGGCCGGAGGCAATATCGTCACCCGCAAGCTGGGGCGCTTTGGGACCATGAACCAGCAGGCTTTTGTGGTCTGGGCCAGCCTGGTGCCGCCGCTGCCGTTTTTTCTGCTCTCTTATTGGATTGAGGGGCCGCAGGCTATTGCCCATGCGATGGGGCATTTCCAGTGGTCGTCCGTGGCGGCGCTGGTGTACCTGTCGTGGGGCGCCACGCTGTTTGGCTACGGGGTGTGGACGCGCATGCTTTCGCGCTATCCTGCCAACCGGGTGGCGCCGTTTAGCCTCTTGGTGCCGCTGGTGGGCCTGAGCACCGGCTGGCTGGTGTTTGGTGAGGCTTTGCAGCCGGTTCACTTTGCGGGTGGCGCCTTGTTGATGGCCGGTTTGCTGCTGAACTTGTTTGGCGCGCGCTTTTTGGTGCGCAAGGCGGCGCTGGCCGTGCCCTAATTTTTGTGGGAGATTTTTTATGGTGGAAGACGAACGTTGTTGTGGCACGGGCACCTGCCTGATCAACGCCGAGGGCTTGTGCTGGTGTGGCCAGCAGTGGAACGGCCAAACCATGTGCCGACCCGGCAGCGCCGGCAATACGGCGCAGGCCGAGGCAGACGACGCGCCCAAGGCGGCCGACGCGCAGGACGCCTGACTGACGGTTCGCGCAATCGCCCAGCCCGGGCTTTTGTGCGGCGCCCACCGGCTGCGGCTGCGGCGCTTGCAGAGGGCCGTGTTCCAATAGCCCGATGTTGTTTTTTCTTGCTCAGCGATGAACCCCGACGCACAGTCTCTGTGGCGCCTGCCCCAATGGGCTTTTGCCGTGCTGCTGGCCGTGTTGGGCATGCTGGGGCCGTTTTCCATTGACACCTATTTGCCGGCTTTTTCCGGCATTGCCGCATCCTTGGGCGCCACGCCGCTGCAAATGCAGCAAACGTTGTCGGCCTATTTGTTTGGTTTTGCCTTTATGGCGCTGTTCCACGGCGCGATTTCGGACAGCTTTGGCCGCCGCCCGGTGGTGCTGTGGGGCCTGGCGGTGTTCACCGTTGCCTCGGCGGGCTGCGCGCTGTCGCAAAGCATTGGCCAGCTCATTTTCTTTCGCGGCTTGCAGGGTTTGTCTACCGGCGCGGGCATTGTGATTGCGCGCGCCGTGGTGCGCGACATGTACGCGCCGCACCAAGCGCAAAAGGTAATGAGCCAGATCACCATTTACTTTGGCGTGGCCCCCGCGATTGCGCCACTGATGGGCGGCTGGCTACTGCTTCACAGCAGCTGGCACGCGATTTTTTGGTTTTTGACTGCGGTGGGTGTGGCCTTGTGGCTGGCCAACTACCGGCTGCTGCCCGAAACGCTGCACCTGAATCAGCGCCAGCGCTTTCATCCCCGCAATTTGTTGGCAGGCTACTGGCAGTTGGGTGCAGATCCGCGCTTTTTGCTGCTGGCGCTGGCCAGCGGCGTGCCGTTTAACGGCGTGTTTTTGTATGTGCTGAGTGCGCCGGTGTTTTTGGGCGAGCACCTGCATTTGCTGCCGCAGCAGTTTTTCTGGTTTTTTCTGGTGGTGATCGTTGGCATCATGGCCGGAGCCTGGGTGAGTGGCCGGGTGGCGGGTCAGCGCACGCCCAAGCGGCAAATTCGCGACGGCTTTGTAATCATGCTGTGCATTGGTGTGCTCAACCTGCTGGCCAATGTGCTGTTCACTGCCCACGTGGCCTGGGCCTTGTTGCCGCTGGGGGTGTTTGCCTTTGGCTGGGCCATGATGGTGCCAGTGGTCACGCTGTTGGTGCTCGACTTGCACCCCGCGCGCCGGGGCATGGCCTCGTCGCTGCAGATGTTTATTGGTTCCACGGCCAACGGCATTGTGGCGGGGCTGGTGTCACCCTGGGTTATGCATTCCACCGTGGCACTGGCTGGTGCCTCGCTGTGCATGATGGGCGTGGGCTTGGGCGCCTGGATGTTTTTGCGCCGGCGGTGGCCACAGATTGGCAACGCGGTGCTGCAGCTTTAGCTGCACGGCGGCGCTTGCATCAAGGTCGAAGCGGCGCAGGCCCTTGGGCTGTTTCAGGGGTTTTGTCAGCCTGACCTGGTTTGAGGTCGGTGCGCTGGCAGATGCGGGCGTGGCCTTTGTCGTCTTTGGCCAAGTAGCGCAAAGCAATCGGCTGGGGTACGGAAACAAGGCGCGCTGGCGTCTTCACAATGCGCAATTGGATGCCCATAATTTACTCCCTTAACTTTATTGGTATAAGTTTTGAATAGTAATTGGAATTGCGCCTTTAAACGGCCTACGGACACCTTGCGGTAAAAAAATATCAAATTTGTTGCGGTTCGACACCGCCAGACCCCGGATGGCGTGGTGCCGCAGCGCGGTTTACAGGTCGATCGCCGGCACCAGCGCGCTGCGCGGCACGTAGCGCCAGCGCCCCACCAGCGCGGCCACGAGCCCAGCGCCCGCACCCGCCAGCAGTACTTGGTGCCAAGAGGTTTGCCAGACGCCGTCAAAGGCGCCAAACATGCTGGCTTTAAGGCCATGTACCACCCAGGTAATAGGCAGCCAAGGGCTCA
>CANGHQ010000277.1 GCA_947453585.1 Burkholderiales bacterium
CCACGGCCAGGGCGATGGGCGCGAGCGCGTGCAGAATGCTCCAGCGCATGTCGGGGATGGAGAGCGGCGGCAAGCCCACGCGCAGCGCGCCTATGCTGCCAATGCCGGTGCGATCGACGCCAAACTGCGTGTTCAGCGCATACGCCAACACGCTGCCGCAGACCATGCCCACAATCATGTGCGGCACCCGGGGTAGCCAGCGCTTGGCCGCCACGCAACACAGCACAGTGGCCAGCGCCACGCTGGTAATAAAAGGGTTGATGTGCGCGGCCTGTTCCCACAGGCCTTGCAGCACCTGCGCCACCGAGGCGCCGCGCGCAATGGCAATGCCAAAGAAGTTTTTCACCTGGCTGCTGGCAATGAGCACCGCCGCCCCGGCGGTAAAGCCCACCACCACGGTGTGCGAGACAAAGTTCACCAGCGTGCCAAAGCGCAAGGCCCCCAGCAGCAACTGAAACACGCCCACCAAAAACGTGAGCGACAAGACCAGTTGCACATACTGCGCGCTGCCCGCCTCGGCCAGCGGGCTCATGGTGGCAAACACCACGATCGAAATCGCCGTGGTCGGGCCCGACACCAAGTGCCAGGACGAACCCCACAGCGCCGCCACCACGGCCGGCAGCATGGCGGCATACAAGCCGTACTCGGGCGGCATGCCGGCAATGGTGGCAAAGGCCACGCCCTGGGGTACCAAAATCAGCCCGCCGGTCAGGCCGGCAATCAGGTCGGCGCGCAAGGTGCCGCTGGTAACGCGCGGCCACCAGTTTAAGAAGGGCAGCCAGGCTTGCAAATCAAACTTCATGGCGCGGGCCTGGGGTGGCGGGCGTGCGCGGCGCGTTGGGTGCGAGTGTTCAAGTTGGCTCCTGGATAGAGGCGGCACGAAGGGCCGTGCGTCAGCAGATAAAGCTTGGCATGACGGGGGCGTGACGCACCGGGTTTTGGCGCAGTTTACGGCGCAGGCCTGGCACCACCGCCCTGCAGAAACTGGCCCTAGCGCGCCGTGAACAAGCTTGGCGGCGCGGGCTTTGGTCCCAACCACAGCCAGCCCCAAACCCTGGTGGCGCAGCGCCTGAGCCCACCGCAAGGCCCGTACTTTTAAGCTGCGGGCGCCCCCGCCCCCAGCTTTTGCCGCGCAAAACAGACCTGTACCGTGTCCTGCAAGGCCAAACTCAGCGCCGGTTGCGGATCGCCGCCCAAGGGCGACGCCAGCACCACCCCTTGCGGGCGCAGCGTGCCGCCTAGGCTGCGGCAGGCAAGTTTTTTGCCGTCGTAGCCCACGTCGCGCACCGGGCGCGTGGTCAAAATCGACACGCCCAGGCCGTTGGCCACCAAGGTGCGCACCATTTCAATCGACGCGCTCTCGTAGGCGATTTGCGGGCTCAAGCCCGCCGCATGGAACAGCCCCAAAAAATAGGCCCGGCTGTGCGGCAGGTTGATCAGCACCAGCGGCTCGGGCGCCAGGTCGGCCAGGCGCAGCGAGGTTTTGGTCGCCAGCGCGTGGCCGTGGGGCAGCAGCGCATAGGGCCAAAGTTCGGCCACCGGCTGCAGGCGCACATTGCGCGCCAGTCCCAGGTCGTACAGGAGCGCCGTGTCCAGGGCGCCGCGTTCGATCTGGCGCGTCAGCGTTTCGGTGTCGCCTTCTTCGACTTGCACGCGGATGCCGGGGTAGTCGGCTTGCATGCGCGCCAGGATGCCCGGCAAATAGCGCGCGCCCAGCGTGCTCAGGCAGCCCATGCGCAAGCTGCCCGAGAGCGCCAGCGCGCGTGGGGCGGTCAGCGCCTGCGCTTGGCGCAGCAAGGCGTGCGCTTGTTTGAAGCGCAGCGCGCCTGCGGCAGTCAGCTCCAGCCCGCGCGCATGCAGACGCACAAACAGCTGCTCGCCCCAAAGCGACTCCAGCTCGGCAATCGCCTTAGAAATAGACGGCTGCGACACCTGCAGCGCCTTGGCCGCCGCGGCCGCCCCGCCACAGCGCGCTGCCGCGTCGAAATACTCAATCTGGCGCAAGCTGAAATGGATCATGAATATTCATCCAATAGATAGCAATTGCGTATTTTATTTGATGCAAATGCGGCCGGATAATGGCTTGATTCATCCACCGTCACAAAGGTTTTCCATGGCTCCAACTCCTGGTATTCGTCCCCTGGACGGTTTGCGTGTGTTGGACTTCACCCGCGTGCTGGCCGGGCCCATGGCCACGGTGCTGCTGGCCGACTTGGGCGCCGAGGTGATCAAGGTCGAGCCGCCGCAAGGCGACGACTACCGCGCCATCGGCCCCATGCGCAACGGCCAAAGCGCGCTGTTTACCGCCATGAACCGCAACAAGAAAAGCCTGGTGCTTGACCTCAAATTGCCCGCGTCGGTGGCGCTGATCCACGCGCTGGCGCAGCAGGTGGACGTGGTGATGGAAAACTTTCGCCCTGGCGTGGCAGAGCGCCTGGGTATTGGGGCTGACGCGCTGCGCGCGCTCAACCCCAAGCTGGTCTATGTGAGCGTGTCGGGCTTTGGCCAGACCGGCCCCATGGCCGAGCGCCCGGCCTATGACGTGATCATCCAGGCCATGAGCGGCATCATGGAAGCCACCGGCGACCCCGACGGCCCGCCCACGCTGGTGGGCGAGGCGATCTCAGACGTGGTGGCCGGCCTGTATGCGTCGTGGGCCACGCTGGCCGCGCTCTACCAAACCGCGCGCACTGGCCAAGGCCAGCACGTGGACGTGGCCATGTTTGACACCACGCTGGCCTTTTTGGCCACCTCCGTCTCGCGCTTTGTGTTCACCGGCAAGCCGGCGCGCCGCGTGGGCAACCGCCATCCGCTATCGGCACCCTTTGGTGTGTTCAAGGCGCAAGACGGCCACTTTGCGGTGGCGGTGCTCAACCGCAAGCTCTTTATCGCCCTGGCCGGCGCCATGGGCCGCCCGGCGCTGGGCGCGGACGACAGCCTGGCCACCGATGAGCAGCGCTCGGCACGCGAGCCGGAGCTGCGCCAGGCCATCGAGGCCTGGGCGGCAACGCAAACCGTGGCCTCGGTGGTGGCGCAGCTTGAAGCCGTGGGCGTGCCCACGGCGCCCATCTGGAACATCGCTCAGGCGCTCGATTCACCCCAGGCGCGCGCCCGAGAACTGCTGCGCCCGGTAGACGACCCGCGCCTGCCCGATCTGCGCCTGCCCACGCAACCCGTGCGTTTTGGCGGCGCGGCTCCTAACTGCGCCCGCAGCGCCCCAGGCCTGGGCGAACACAGCCACGAAGTGATTGCCTCCTTGCTTGGCCTGGGCCTGGACAAACTCGCCGAGCTGCAAGCGCTGGGCGTGTTTGGCAACGCCCCTGACGCGGCGCCTGCCGCTGCCTGAACCCCATTTATTTTTCCATTAAAGGAACCCCCACCATGACCAGCTTTTTGCGCCTGGGTGTAAACGTTGAAGAACAGTCGCTGGCCGACGCAGTAGGCAAGTTTTCGCAAGCGGTGCTGGCGCCGCGCGCCCAAGAGCTGGACGAGTCCGAACAATCGGTCACCTGCCACGTGCCGCAACTCGCGGCGCTGGGCTTGATGGGCATGAACCTGCCCGAAGCGCTGGGCGGCCCCGGCGTGTCGCCCACGGGCATGCTGCTGGCGCTGGTGGAAATATCCAAGACCTGCGCCGCCACCTCGTCCATGATTGGCGCGCACTACCTGGGCACCGACGCGCTGCTGATGGGCGGCAGCGCCGCGCAGCACCAGGCCTGGCTGCCGCGCGCGGCCAGTGGTGAGTGGCTGGCCGGCTTTGCCCTGAC
>CANGHQ010000278.1 GCA_947453585.1 Burkholderiales bacterium
AGCGTTCGAAAAAGCGAAGAAGGTCTAAGTCATGAACACCATCCACGTTGATGTGGTCAGTGCAGAAGAGTCCATCTTCTCTGGCGAAGCGCGCTTTGTCGCGCTGCCCGGTGAGGCTGGCGAACTGGGGATTTACCCCCGTCACACTCCGCTGATCACGCGCATCAAGCCTGGCTCGGTGCGCATTGAAAAGGCCGACGGCAGCGAAGAGTTTGTGTTTGTGGCCGGTGGCATCATCGAGGTGCAACCGAACTGTGTGACCGTGTTGTCCGATACCGCGATTCGCGGCAAAGACCTGGACGAGGAAAAGGCCAACGCGGCCCGAGCCCTGGCCCAGGAAGCGGTCAAGAACGCAAAAAGTGACGTAGATCTGGCTATCGCACAGTCAGAGCTGGTGATGTTGGCCGCGCAACTGGCGGCCCTGCGAAAATTTCAGCACAATCGCTGATCCCCTTCTCGCCCCAGTGCAGCAAAGCCGCCTTCGGGCGGCTTTTTCTTTGCCCTAACGCCCATGAATTACACCGCCCCATGGTGGTTGCCCGGTGGCAACCTGCAAACCATTGTTGCTGCCAAGCTGGGGCGGCGCTACAAGCACGCCGCGCCCGTCTATGTGCGCGAACGCTGGTACACGCCCGACCACGACTTCATAGATCTCGACTGGCAAGCTGGCCCCAGCGCGCCGCAAACACCTCTGCTGGTGCTCTTTCACGGCCTGGAGGGTTCGTCGCGGAGCCATTACGCTGAGGCGTTTGCCGAGTTTGCGCGTGTGCAGCAGATGGCCTATGTAGTGGTGCACTTTCGCGGCTGCAGTGGCGAACTTAACCACGCGCCCCGGGCCTACCATTCGGGGGACTTTGAGGAGATCGGCTGGATATTGGAGCGCTTGCGTAGCCTTCACACCGGTCCGATGGTGGCCGTGGGTATTTCGTTAGGGGGTAACGCCTTGCTACGCTGGGCCCAAGAGGCGGGTAGTTCGGCAAGCCAAACGTTGAGCGCGGTCGCGTCGGTGTGCGCGCCGGTGGACTTAGCGGCCAGTGGCGATTGCATCGGCCAGGGATTTAACCGGCAGGTTTACACGCGCATGTTCTTGCAAACCATGAAGCCCAAGGCCCTGCGCAAGCTCAAGCAGTTCCCTGGGCTGTTTGACGGCGACGCTTTGCGGGCGGCCAAAGACTTGTATGCCTTTGACAATATATTTACCGCGCCGCTGCATGGGTTCAAGAACACCGAGGCCTATTGGCGCAAGGCGTCGGCCAAGCCGGGTTTGCACCGCATCCGCATACCGGCGCTGGTGCTCAACGCACGCAATGATCCTTTTGTTCCTGCGGCGTCGCTGCCCGTGCTTAAAGATGTGGGTGACTGGGTTACCTTGTGGCAACCGCGCGATGGCGGCCACGTGGGTTTCCCGCTTGGGGCTCCGCCTTCAGACCTATCTGCCTTGCCACAGGCGGTGGGTGGCTGGTTGCTGCAAAATCGCTGAACACCAGTCACATCGCAGGGAAGCCGGAAATGGATGACATCGTAAAACAAGCCATGGCCAAATGGCCCAACGTGCCCGACTGCTACGGCTGGCTGGGGTTGGACGCCCGCGGCAACTGGTACATGCGGGATGATGGCGCCCAGGCCAGCGGCGCATTTGCCAGCGGCAAGCCGGGCGCCAAGGGTTCCATGCTGCAGCACGCCAAGCTGATTGAATTTATTGAGCGCAACTACGCAAGCGATGCACAGGGCTGCTGGTTTTTTCAGAACGGGCCGCAGCGCGTGTACGTGGAACTCGAAGCCACGCCCCGCGTCTGGCGTGTTGATGACCAAGGCGCAATCAGCTCCAACGCGGGGCAGCAGGCTACGTTTGAGCGCTGCCTGATGGACGAACACGGCTGGCCTTACTTGCAGACCTCCGCCGGTTTTGGTCTGGTGCACACGCAAGATGTTGGCGCGCTGGCTGCAGCTGTTGAGCGGCAGGCTTGGCCGGTTGAGGATGTGTTGCTGGCGAACCTGCCGCAGCGCTTTGCCTATTGCACCAGCCCCCAGGCCCTGCACCTGCCGCAGCCGCACCCATAAAAAAACCGACGCAAAGCGTCGGTTTTTAGTGGGGAGAAGCGGCGCTTTACTTGGCTGCTTCCACTACCGGTTTTGCGGGTTCTGGAAACTTGGCGCCGCCGGCATTGGCCATATAGACCACGGCGCGGGCAATTTCATAATCGGCAAAATCGCCGCCGCCTTGCGCGCCCATGGCGTTCTTGCCCTTGAGGGCCGAGTTCCACAGTGCATCAAAGCCGGTTTTGATGCGAGGGCCCCAAGCCGCTGCGTCACCAAACTTGGGTGCGCCCGCGGCGCCATTGAGGTGGCACGTGGTGCATTGGGCTTTGAACACTTCTTCGCCCGTCTTCATTTCACGATTGGCGTCACGGATCTCCACGGCGCCTACCTTTTGAATCCGCTCAGATACCGATTTCTCCATGTTCACGGTGCCAGCCGCGGGCTTGCTTGCGGAGGTGACGTAGTACACCAAGCCGATGATGATGAAAATAGGAATCACAAACGAGAAAAACACCGCCATCAACAGTTGTTTGGGGTTCTTGACGGGGCCTGTGTGGTCCTCTTCGTGCGCTGCTGCGTGGCTATGGTCGCTCATGGTGTCCTCGGATGGTTCGGGGCTGGTAAATCAAGGCCGGATTATAACGGGGCGCCTGCACGAAACCCCCCTACAATCCAACGCTTGCACATGCGGCTGTAGCTCAGTGGATAGAGTATTGGCCTCCGAAGCCAAGGGTCGTGGGTTCGATCCCCGCCAGCCGCACCAACACAAGACAAGCGCCAAGATCGGCGCTTATTTTTTTCGCCATGCGTGCGCGCAGGCCAATAGCCAAAGCCCACCGTGGCGTGAGCTTGTCCGTAGCTGGCAGTTCGCGGCGGTGCCGCTGCGCAACGGCTCTGCGGCGAGCGTGCGCAAGGGCTCGCAAGCGCATCGCACCTCCCCCCTCAGGCCAACACCCCCCGCGCAATGATGTTGCGCTGCACCTCAGACGCACCTTCGTAGATGCGCAGGATACGGGCGTCGCGGGCGTAGCGTTCCAGCGGCAGGGCGCGGGTGTAGCCGATGCCGCCGTGCAGTTGCAGCGCGGTGTCGGTGACAAAAGCCACCATTTCAGACGCGTACAACTTGGCCATGGCGGACTGTTGGCTAAAGGGCTGGCCAGCGGTGCGCAAGGCGGTGGCTTGCAGGGCCAGGCCCCAGGCGGCTTCCAGGCGCAGTTTCATGTCGGCAAACATCCACTGCGCGCCTTGTTTGGCGGCCAGCGCTTCGCCTGCAATCATGCGCTGCTTGGCCCACTGCACCGCTGCGGCCAGGGCGGCTTCGGCCAGCCCGAGCGAGGTGGCGACCACATCCAGGCGGCTGTTGTCGAGCACGCGCATGGCGGTCTTGAAGCCCGAGCCTTCTTCGCCTAAGCGGCAGTCCACGGGCACCATGGCGCCCTCCAACGTCACTTCAAACGAATGCGCAGCGCGTATGCCCATGAGCTTTTCGGGGCTGGACACGCGCAGGCCCGGCGTGGCGCGGTCTACTACAAAAGCGCTCACGCCGCGCGGGCCGGCGCTGGGGTCGGTCTTGGCAAACACCACCAAAAATTTGGCCTCGGCGGCGTTGGAGATGTAGTGCTTGACGCCATCAAGACGGTAGAAATCTCCCTCGCGCACAGCGCGGGTGCGCAGGTCGGCGGGGTGCGAGCCGCCGCCGGGCTCGGTCAGGGCAAAGCCGGCCA
>CANGHQ010000279.1 GCA_947453585.1 Burkholderiales bacterium
ACCCTTTGGCCACTACGGCGTCATGGGCTTGTTGCGCGCAGCGCCGCTGCTTTGGCCCTGGCCGCAGGCGCCGTCGCATTGCCCGCGCATGCGCTTAACGCCACTGAGCAAGTCGCCAGCTACGCCGCGCAGTCGGGCCAAACGCCTCAGCCGGCGCGCGGGCAAGAGTTTTTCACCACCAAGCATGGGCACGATTGGGCCTGCGCTTCTTGCCACACGGCCAAACCGACGGTGGACGGCAAGCACGCCAGCACCGGCAAATCCATCCGGCCTATGGCCCCCGCCGCCAACCCCGATCGCTTTGCCGATGCCGCCAAAACCGAGAAATGGTTCCGCCGCAATTGCAACGACGTGGTCGGCCGCGAATGCAGCGCGGGCGAAAAAGCCGATGTGATCGCTTGGCTGCTCACGCTCAAACCCTAAATTCAAGAAAGATGCCCATGACAAAACACACCAGCCCTGTGCGCCTGCGCGCTGCCTTGCTGAGCGTCATCGCCGCCCTGGGATTTGCCAGCGCCGCTCAGGCAGACTTTGGCCGCTCCAACCCCGCGCCCCTGCCCCTGTACAAGACCGAGTGCGCCGCCTGCCACATCGCCTACCCGGCGGGCATGCTGCCAGCCCAGTCGTGGCAGCAACTTATGGCCAATTTGCCCAAGCACTTTGGCACCGACGCCTCGCTCGACGCCGCCACTGCCAAGCAAATCAGCACCTGGCTGCAGGCCAACGCGGGCACCAGTCGGCGCTTTAGCGACGCGCCGCCGGACAACCGCATCAGCAAGTCTGCATGGTTTGTGCGCCAGCACGACGAGGTGAGCGCCAGCGTGTTCAAGCGCGCCTCGGTGGGCGGCGCGGCCAACTGCGGCGCCTGCCACGGCCACGCCGCCGAGGGCAATTTCAACGAGCACGAAGTGCGCATCCCCAAATAAGCCGCTCGTGGGCAATACAACAGGACCACCATGACCCCATCTGACTCCAAAATTCTCGTCTGGGACGCCCCCGTGCGCACCTTCCATTGGCTGCTTGCGCTGTGTTTTGCCGGCGCCTACATCAGCGCCGAGAGCGAAAGCTGGCGCCTGTTGCACGTCACCCTGGGCTACACCATGGGCGGGCTGATCGCCTTTCGGCTGGTCTGGGGCGTGTTGGGCACGCGCTACGCGCGCTTTGGCAGCTTTGTGCGTGGGCCATCGGCGGTGGGCAGCTACGTCAAGGACATGGTGGCGGGCCGTCCGGCGCACTACATCGGCCACAACCCGGCAGGCGCCGTGGCCATTGTGCTGATGCTGCTCGTGGGCGCGGCCATCGTGGCCAGTGGTTACGCGGTCTACAACGAACTCGGCGGCGACTGGCTCGGCGAAGTGCACGACATCGTAGGCAACGCCATGCTGGTGCTGGTGGGCGTGCACTTGGCCGGTGTGGCTGTGGCCAGTTATCTGCACCGCGAAAACCTGCCGCGCGCCATGGTCACCGGCACCAAGCAAGGCAAACCTTCGGAGGGCATTGCGCGGGCTTGGTGGTCGGTGGCGCTGGTGCTGCTGCTGGCGGTGGCCGCTTTTTGGTACCAAGAGTGGCGCGATGCGCCGCAGGTGCAGGTGCAAGGCGCGGCACAGGCCAGCAGCGCATCACAATAGGGGCGCGGCCGGCTTGGCCGCATTTCAGGATACGCCGTGCCCGCCAACCCCCAAACCCGCTGCCTGTGCGCAGCGCAGCGCTGATGCCTGCCACCGAAATTACTGTGCAGTCGCTGGGCACCGTGGCTGGCAAAATCCTGCTCGTGCCCACGGGCACGCCCGGCCACTCCTATGCGCACGTGCAAGACTGGCTCACCGAAAAACGCAAAACCAAAGCCGCCGTCAAAGACATCAGCACCCAGGTGCTGGTCAAGGGCATCAAGCAGTGGACGGTGTTTGAAGAAAAGCGCGGCGCGGCCACCATGCTCACTGTGTTCAAGATCACCTGAAAAGACGCGCGCATAGAGCGCCAGGCGCCCGGGTTAAGCTTGCTTATGCATACGCTTGAACAACTGCGCGCCGGCGCACTGGCCGGCCACCCGCGGGTCACCATCAGGGACGGACTGACCGAGTTTCCCACCGAGCTTTACCAACTCGCCGACCACCTCGAGATCTTGGATCTGTCAGGCAACGCCCTGACCTCGCTACCTGACGATCTGCCGCGCCTGCACAAACTGCGCATCTTGTTTTGCTCGGACAACCAGTTCACCGAATTGCCACCGGTGCTGGGCCAGTGCCAGAACTTGCGCATGGTCGGCTTCAAGGCCAACCAGATCCGCAGCGTGGGTGCGCAGTCGCTGCCGCCGCTGCTGCGCTGGCTCACGCTCACCGACAACCAGATTGCGGAGCTGCCCGAGTCCATCGGCCACTGTGTGCATTTGCAAAAGCTCATGCTTGCGGGCAACCGCTTGCGCGCTCTGCCTGCATCCTTGGCTGCTTGCCAGCGGCTGGAGTTGCTCCGTATTGCGGCCAATGATTTGACGACCTTGCCGGAGTGGCTGCTGGACATGCCGCGTCTGGCCTGGCTGGCGTTTGGTGGCAACCCCTTTTGCGAGGAGCTTGAGGCTCAGGCATTGGCGCAAGGCAGCGCGGCGCTGCCCGGTATTGACTGGTCGGCGCTGCAATTGCACGAGCTGCTGGGCGAGGGCGCCTCGGGCGTCATCCACCGTGCCACGCATTTGGCAGACGGCGTAGCCCAAGCCACGGCAGTCAAGCTGTTCAAGGGTGCGATGACCAGCGACGGCCTGCCGCGCTCGGAAATGGCGGCCTGCCTGCGCGCCGGGCGCCACGCGCACCTGATTCCGCTGCGCGGCCGCGTCAGCGCCCACCCGCAGGGCAGCGACGGTTTGGTGATGGATTTGATGGACGCCGCATTCACAAACCTGGCTGGCCCGCCCAGCCTGGACAGCTGCACCCGCGACATCTATGCCGCCGAGCGCCGCTTTGACCTGGCCACCGCCCTGCGCATGGCCGCCGGCATGGCGTCTGCGGCACACCACCTGCACCGCGAGGGCGTTATGCACGGTGATTTGTATGCTCACAACACGCTGACGACCGCCCAAGGCCAAGCCACGCTGGGGGATTTTGGCGCGGCCTCCTTGTGCGCCACATCAGATTCGGCGCTTGGAGAAAAGCTGCAGCGCTTGGAGGCGCGGGCCTTTGGCTGTTTGCTCGAAGAGCTGCTGGAGCGTGTTGACGCGCCCGCTGCGCTGCATCCGGTTCTTGTGGATTTGAAAACGCTGCAAGCGCGCTGCCTGGGCGACTCACCCGCCGCACGGCCCCTGTTTGCGGACATTGAGGCGGCGCTTTTACAGGCCCAAAGTCGCCTGAACCATTAGCGCTTAACTGCGCACCAGCAAGTGCCGCAGCGCAAAGTCGGCGTCAGCCGCCTGCTCGGTCAGTTCGTGGCGCTTGACCATGGCGTACAAATCGATAAAACCTGCGCCAAACACTTCGCCCAAGAGCGGGCAGGCTTCTAGCGCGGCCAGGGCATCGTCCAGGTTCTGGGGCAAGGGCGCGGCACCTGCATTTGCGTCTGCGCTGCCGCGCGCAGGGCTGGGCGCCAGTTGCTGCTGCATGCCAATCAGCCCCGTGCCCAGCATCAACGCCAGCGCCAGATAGGGGTTGGCGTCGCCGCCGGGCAGGCGGTGTTCCAGGCGCCGGTTGGCCGGGTTGGACTGAGGAATGCGAAACGCCACGGTGCGGTCATCAAAGCCCCAGTCGGCATTC
>CANGHQ010000280.1 GCA_947453585.1 Burkholderiales bacterium
ATCTGAAGGCGGTTGGCGGCAAATAGACGACCCTAAAACGCCTCTGTGCGGGCACCCGGTTTACTTTATACGATGTATATTATGTTAATAAACGTATGTCTATCGGGAGGTCAGGGGCCAAGCGGCTGCTTCCCCGAACCTGCTCAAGCGTCATTCCGCGTTTGATCGCCAGTCGTAAGCCAGCTACCGGTTGATCTAGCGCTTCACCGCCGGGCTAAAGGCCATCAGGCTCAGAATCTCAAACAACATCTGCGCACCGGCCTGGGCGGTGTTGGTGCTGGTGTCGTATTGGGGCGCCACTTCGACCACGTCGCCGCCCACAATATTCAGGCCTTTCAGTCCGTGCAATATCGCCAGCGCCTCGCGGGTGCTTAGGCCACCAATCTCGGGCGTGCCAGTGCCTGGGGCAAAGGCCGGGTCCAAGCCGTCTACGTCAAAAGTCACATAAGTCGGGCCGTCGCCCACCACGGCACAGGCCATGCGCACGATCTCGTCAATGCCCAGGCGCTGCACTTCTTCAGCGTGCACCACCGTCATGCCAGAGTCTTTCGAAAACTCCCACAGGTATTCGGACGAGCCCCGGATACCAATTTGGATGCAACGCGTCGGATCCAGCACGCCGTCAAGCACAGCCAGGCGAAACGGCCCGCCATGGTGAAAGCGGGTCTGGTCAAACTCGCCGCCGGTATCGCAATGGGCGTCGATGTGCACCATGCCGATGGGTCCGGCGCGCCCTACTGCTTTCATGATCGGGTAGGTAATGGAGTGGTCGCCGCCTACGGTGAGCGGCAGCACGCCTTGGTCTACCACTTGGTGGTACCAGGCCTCCAGGTCTTCCATGCACATGGGCAGGCTGTAGCGGCTGCGAAAAGGCACGTCGCCCACGTCCGCCACCCGCAGCGTGTGCACGGGGGCGACTTGCAGCACGTGGTTGTAGGGGCCGATGCGCTCAATGGTGCGCACGGCGCGCGGGCCAAAGCGGGCGCCGGGGCGGTTGCTGGCGCCCAGGTCCATGGGCGCGCCCATCAGTGCCACCTGCAAATCACCAAAATCGGGCGCCTTGGCGTCCACTGCGCGGGCGGGGGCTGAGAGCAAGGTCGGAATGCCTGAATACGGCGCCGCGCGCGTGCCGCCTTCCGAAAAAATGCTGTCAGCTACCTGCTTGAACAACGGGTCGTGCATATCGGCGGCGGTGCCGCTGTATTTGGCGCGCAGGGCGGCTAGCTGGTCTTGGCTCAATGGCATCGCTATTCCTCTAGATTTGGCTTGGATGGTAGTGCAGCTGCCGAGCGTCCGCTGCGTCGCCCTCTTTACAGAATAAGGATTCGCCAGATTGTACAGTAAGACCTATTGCGGCTCTGTACATGCCAATACAAACGGGAGATAAGCATGATGGTGGGCGCGTGGTGGGTTTGGCCGGTGGCTGTATTGGTGTATGCGGTGTTTCGCCTGTGGTACGACAACTGGCGCGGGCCGCTTACTTCTCAGGAAATCGACGCCTTTATGGCCCAAATCGCTGCCTCATCGACCAGCGGCACCACCGAAGCTTCCGTAGTCCGCGCGTTTTTGGAAGCGGACGACGGGAAGGAATTTGTGATGAGCAACCTGGTGGGACTGCACACCCAGCCTGTTGCCCACCCGGTGACAGGTGCACAAGCCTCTGCGCTTGAAGTTTTTCAGGAATATGGGCGGCGCTTCGTGCCCATGCTGTTTCGCCATGGCGGCCACCCCCTGCTGGCCATGCGCAAGGTGGGCGGTTATGTGGACTCATGGCAGACGCCGCCCGACCCGGGTTGGCACATCGTGGGCGCCATGCGCTACCGCAGCCGGCGCGACATGATGCGCTTGTCACAGGATGCCAGTCTGAAGCTGGCCCACCCCTTTAAGGCCGTGGCCACGGCGGTGACTTTTTCCTTTCCCGCGCAAGTGTTTATAGGGTTTGCACTGCGCCCGCGTTCGTCGGTGGCGCTTATTCTTGCGCTATTGGCGGCGCTGGTGCATCTGGGCAGCCTGATCGCGCTGCTAGGCCGATAAACCCTATTTTTAACGACAACAAGCCCCATGAAAACCATCATTTACGAACAAGTAGGCGCGGTAGCGACCGTCACGCTCAACCGTCCCGAGGCGCTTAATGCTTTGTCATGGGACATGAACCACGAACTCGCCGAACTGACTTCGCGCCTGGAGTTGGACGACAGCGTGCGCTGCGTAGTGCTGCAAGGCGCGGGCGAGCATTTCATGGCCGGGGGTGACATCAAGGGATTCAGCACTGGCCCGAGCGACGCTCAGTCGCGCAAAATTGGTTTTGAACGTGGCATTGCCGAGACCCACAGCATCATCACCCGCCTCAGGCGCATGCCCAAACCAGTGATTGCCAGCGTGCAGGGCGCGGTGGCCGGTTTTGGCGTGTCGCTCATGAGCGCCTGTGATCTGGTGGTGGCCGCCGACAACAGCTATTTCACCCTGGCCTATTGCCACATCGGCACCACGCCCGACGGCGGCGCCACTTACGCCCTGCCCCGCACCGTGGGCACCAAGCTGGCGATGGAAATTGCGCTCTTGGGCGACCGTTTTGATGCCGCGCGCGCCTTGCAACTGGGTCTGGTCAACCGGGTGGTACCGGCGGCGCAGCGCCAAGAAGTAGCTGCAACGCTGGCGGCACGCCTGGCCAAAGGCCCGACCGCCGTCTATGGCCGCACCAAAAAGCTGATCAACGAATCGCACAACCACACGCTGGCCGAGCAGTTGCAGGCCGAACAAGAGAGCTTTGTCGCATCGGCCCTGGGCGCCGACTTTGCCGAGGGCATCGCGGCCTTTGTGGAAAAGCGCAAGCCCAACTTTGTCGGCCATTGATCATTATTTTTTTAAAACAAACCATACGGAGGACCCCCAATGAAAACCTTGATCACTGAAATGTTCGGCATCCAGCACCCCATCATCCAGGGCGGAATGCACTACGTCGGCTTTGCCGAACTGGCCGCCGCCGTGTCCAACGCCGGCGGCCTGGGCATCATTACCGGCCTGACCCAGCGCACCCCCGAGGCGCTGGCCGCCGAGATTGCCCGCTGCCGCACCATGACCGACAAGCCCTTTGGCGTGAACCTGACCTTTTTGCCTACCGTGAGTTCACCCGACTATCCGGGCTACATCAAGGCCATCATCGAGGGCGGCGTCAAGGCGGTGGAAACCGCAGGCAACAACCCGCAAAAGTGGCTGCCCGCGCTGCACGAGGCCGGCGTCAAAGTGATTCACAAATGCACCTCAGTGCGCCACGCCCTCAAGGCCGAGGCCATTGGCTGCGACGCCGTCAGCGTGGACGGCTTTGAATGCGGCGGCCACCCGGGCGAGGACGATATTCCCAACTTTATCTTGCTGCCGCGCGCGGCGGAGTCGCTCAAAATTCCATTTGTGGCCTCAGGCGGCATGGCCGACGGCCGCTCGCTGGTGGCGGCACTGGCGCTGGGCGCCGAGGGCATCAATATGGGCACGCGCTTTATTGCCACGCAAGAGGCACCGGTGCACGAAAAGGTCAAACAAGCCATCGTGGACGCCAGCGAGCTGGACACCCGCCTGGTAATGCGCCCCTTGCGCAACACCGAGCGCGTGCTGCGCAATGCGGCGGTAGACCGGCTGCTGGAAAAAGAACGCACGCTGGGGGCGAACCTCAAGTTCGAGGACATCATTGACGAGGTTGCCGGGGTTTATCCGCGCATCATGCTCGAAGGCGATA
>CANGHQ010000281.1 GCA_947453585.1 Burkholderiales bacterium
AATAGGCAAGCCGCCCAGCCCTTAGGCCTGGGCGACCAGGTAGTCGGCAAAAGATGCCAAATCGACATGTACCATGGTATGCGCCGGATAGCTGGCTGGCAAGGGTTGGTCCCGGTAACCCGCGGCTTTGCCGGTCAGCACCGCGTGCAGCGAGCAGCCCACTGCTTGGGCGGCCACCAGGTCGCGCGCCGAGTCGCCCACCGAGGGCATGCCGGTCAGCGACACGCCGTAACGCTCGGCAATCTGCGTGAACAAACCCGGCGCCGGTTTGCGGCAAATGCAGGCCTCTTCGGGCGCGTGCGGGCAGTAAAACACCGCGTCCACCCGCCCGCCGACCTCTGCGAGCATGCGGTGCATCTTGGCGTGGATGGCGTTGAGCGCCACCACGTCAAACAAGCCGCGCCCCAGGCCCGACTGGTTGCTGGCAACCACCACGTGCCAGCCGGCGTGGTTGATGCGGGCAATGGCTTCGAGCGCGCCGGGCAGCGGCTGCCACTCAGCGGCCGACTTGACGAAGTCGTCCCGGTCTTCGTTGATGGTGCCATCGCGGTCCAGAATGCAGAGTTTCATGGTTTGGCCCATGGTTGCGCCTAGGCCGCCAGCTTGGACAGATCAGCCACGCGGTTCATGGCGACATGCAGGCTTTGCAGCAAGCCCAGGCGGTTCAGGCGCAGATCGAGCTGTTCGGCGTTGACCATCACGCCGTCAAAAAACGCATCCACCGGCGCGCGCAGTGCGGCCAGGGTTTGCAGGCTGGCGGTGTAGTCGCCGGCCTCAAACAGCGCATTGGCCTGCGGCAGCACGGTTTGCAGGGCGGCAAAAAGCTCTTTTTCTGCGGCCTCTTGCAGCAGTAGCGTGCTGACGTGGGCGTCCACCGCGTCGGTTTTTTTCAGGATGTTGCCAATGCGCTTGTTGGCCGCAGCCAGGGCCGGGCTTTCGGGCAGCGCGGCAAAAGCGCGCACCGCCAGCAGGCGCTTGGGCACCTCGCCCAGGCGCTGCGGGCGCAGGGCCAGGACCGCGTCCACCTCTTGGGCGTTGTAGCCTTGTTCGCGCAGGCTGCCGGCCAGGCGGTCGTAAATAAAGTCGGCCAATGCCACGCTCGGGTCAGTAATCAGCGCGCCAAACACCGGAGCAGCGCCTTGCACGATGGCCGTCACGTCCAGCGCCAGATCGCGCTCGGTCAGCATGCGAATCAGGCCCAGCGCGTGGCGGCGCAGCGCAAACGGGTCTTTGTCGCCCGTGGGCAGGTTGCCGATGCCAAACATGCCGACCAGCGTTTCGAGCTTGTCGGCCAGGGCCACCACCAAGCCAACATCGTTGCGCGGCAGGCTGTCGCCGGCAAAGCGAGGTTTGTAGTGGTCTTCAATCGCGTCGGCTACTGTGTCGCTCAGGCCGTCGTGGCGCGCGTAGTAGCCGCCCATGGTGCCTTGCAGCTCAGGAAATTCGCCCACCATATCGGTCAGCAAATCGGTTTTAGCCAGACGTGCGGCCTGCACGGCTTGTGCGGCCAGCGCGTCCCCGCCTAACTGTTGTCCAATGGCACGGGCAATAGCGCAGACGCGCTCCATGCGCTCGCCCTGGCTGCCCAGCTTGTTGTGATAAACCACTTTGCCCAGGCCTTCGACGCGCGACTCCAGCGTCTTTTTGCGGTCTTGGTCAAAGAAAAACTGCGCATCGGCCAAGCGCGGGCGCACCACGCGCTCATTGCCGCCAATCACCGCGCTCGGGTCGGCGGGGCTGATGTTGCTGACGATCAAAAACTGGTTGCTCAGCTTGCCTGCCTGGTTGAGCAGCGGAAAGTACTTTTGGTTGGCCTTCATGGTCAGAATCAGGCACTCTTGCGGCACTTGCAAAAAGGCCGGCTCAAAGCTGCAGGTCAACACATTGGGGCGTTCCACCAGCGCGGTCACCTCGTCCAAGAGCGCTTCGTCGTCCACCGGCTGCGCACCCAGCGCGGCGGCAGCGGCCTGCAACTGGCGGGCGATGTCGGCGCGGCGCGCCTCAAAGCTGGCGATTACCGCGCCGTCGCGCGCCAGGGTGGCGGCGTAGTCGTCGGCGTGGGCAAACACCACTTGCGCCAAAGCCGCTTCAAAACGGTGGCCTTGGGTGGCGTTGCCTGCGCGCAAGCCCAGCGCGGTGACCGGCACCACGGCGCTGCCGTGCAAAGCCACCAGGCCATGGGCCGGGCGCACAAAGCTGACCGTGGTCCAGCCGGGCAATTCGCAATCGCGCTCGAGCTGGTAGCCCATGACCTTGGGGATGGGTAGTTTGGCAATGGCGTCAAGCAAGGCTTTTTGCAGGCCCTCGGCCAGCGTGGCGCCGCGCACGGTGCTCTCAAAAAACAAGGCTTCGGCCTTGCCGTCCATGGCGCGCTTGAGACCGCTCACAGCGGACGCATCCGCGCCAAGGGCTTGCAGCTTTTTCAGCAGCGCGGGGGTGGCGCCGCCGGTGGCGTCCAGGCCCACGGCTACGGGCATGAGTTTTTGCGAGACGGCTTTGTCAGCGGCTTGGGCGCTCACGCTGCTCACGTGCACCGCCAAGCGGCGGGGCGAGGCAAAGTCGGTCACGGCGGCATCGGCGCTGGCCAGGCCTTGGGCCTTCAGGCTGTCAGCCAGCACGCTGGCAAAGGCCAGTCCGAGTTTCTTCAGGGCCTTGGGCGGCAGTTCTTCTACCAACAATTCAACAAGCAGGTTCTGGGTGGTCATGTTCGGGTTTCCTGCCTTTATGCCGCTACGGCTTTTTGGGGCATTTGCGCAATCCATTCGCGCGGCGCCATGGGGAAACCCAGGCGCTCGCGGCTCTCGTAATAGCACTGGGCCACGCCGCGTGACAGGTTGCGGATGCGGCCCATGTAGGCGGCGCGCTCGGTCACGCTGATGGCTCCGCGCGCGTCCAGCAAATTGAAGCTGTGCGCGGCCTTGAGCACCTGCTCATAGGCTGGCAGCGCCAGCGCCACTTCGATCAAATGCTTGGCCTGCTTTTCATGCGCTGTAAACGCGGTGAACAAAAAGTCGGTGTCGCTGTGCTCGAAGTTGTAGGTGGATTGCTCTACTTCGTTTTGCTTATAGACGTCACCGTAAGTCATGGTGTCGGTCCACTGCAAGTTGTAGACGTTGTCTACGCCCTGCAAGTACATCGCCAAACGCTCTAGGCCGTAGGTAATCTCGCCCGTCACCGGTTTGCAGTCAATGCCGCCCACCTGCTGGAAATAGGTGAACTGCGTCACTTCCATGCCGTTGAGCCAGACTTCCCAGCCCAGGCCCCAGGCACCCAGGGTGGGGTTTTCCCAGTCATCTTCTACAAAGCGAATGTCGTTTTGCTTCAGATCGAAGCCCAGCGCTTCGAGCGAGCCCAAATACAGGTCCAGGATGTTGGCCGGTGCGGGCTTCATCACCACCTGGTATTGGTAGTAATGCTGCAGGCGGTTGGGGTTTTCGCCGTAGCGGCCGTCTTTGGGGCGGCGGCTGGGTTGCACATAGGCGGCCTTCCAGGGCTCGGGGCCGATGGCGCGCAAAAAGGTGGCGGTGTGCGAGGTGCCCGCGCCCACTTCCATGTCGTAGGGCTGCAGAAGTGCGCAGCCCTGGGCGTCCCAATAGGACTGGAGTGTCAAGATGATTTGCTGGAATGTCTTCATGGGCGGGAGTCTGAGGAGCCGCGCAACGGCTGCTTGGCCGGGGCGACCGAGTCGCTGCTGTGCGCGTAAACCCTTGATTTTAGAGGC
>CANGHQ010000282.1 GCA_947453585.1 Burkholderiales bacterium
GCTGAACACCGGCATGGCCGCGCTCATGCCGCCGGGCATGCCGTCGCCGGGCTGCGCCTGGCATCTGCTGAAGTCAATGCTGCGCCCGTCAATGCGCGGCGGCGTGCCGGTTTTCAGGCGGCCTTGCGCCAGCTTCAACTCTTTCAGGCGCGCGCTCAGGCGAATCGCCGGAGGGTCGCCCGCGCGCCCGGCGGCGTAGTTGTTCATGCCCACATGGATCTTGCCGTCCAAAAAAGTGCCCGCGGTCAGCACCACGGTCTTGGCGCGAAAGCTGATGCCGATCTGCGTGACCGCACCCACCACCCGGTCGCCCTCGACCAGCAGGTCGTCCACGGCTTGCTGAAAGAGCGACAGGTTGGGCTGGTTTTCCAGCATGCGGCGAATCGCGGCCTTGTACAAGACGCGGTCGGCTTGGGCGCGGGTGGCGCGCACGGCCGGGCCCTTGCTGGAATTGAGGATGCGAAACTGGATGCCCGCCTCGTCGGTGGCCAGGGCCATGGCGCCGCCCAGGGCGTCCACCTCTTTGACCAAGTGGCCTTTGCCGATGCCGCCAATCGACGGGTTGCAGCTCATTTGCCCCAGGGTTTCAATGTTGTGCGTCAGCAGCAAGGTCTTGCAGCCCATGCGCGCAGCGGCCAGAGCAGCCTCGCACCCGGCGTGGCCGCCGCCGACGACGATGACGTCAAACTGTTGGGGATAAAGCATGGCGGGCACTCAATTCAGGGGGAGGAGGGTGATTTTACCGGCGCAGCCAAAACAGGCACCTAAGAGACGCACGCGGGACATTTACTAGTCTTTCCCCTAAGTGTCTTGGCACGCATGCTGGGGTAGAGTAATTGGCAACAATACATCGGAGTTCGCACATGTCCAGCCCATCCCTCAAAGACCAGGTCAGCCCCGAAGAATGGCAGTTGCGTGTTGACCTAGCCGCCTGTTACCGCCTGGTGGCCGCCTATGGCTGGAGCGATTTGATCTTCACCCACATCAGCGCGCGCATTCCCGGCCCCGAGCACCAGTTTCTGATCAACCCTTACGGCATGCTGTTTGAGGAAGTGACCGCTAGCAGCCTGATCAAGATCGACCAGCAGGGCGAAAAGCTCAGCGAATCGCCGCACCCGGTCAACCGGGCCGGTTTTGTGATCCACAGCGCGGTGCACGCGGTGCGCGAAGACGCAGGCTGCGTCTTGCACACCCACACGCGCGCCGGGGTGGCGGTGAGCGCCCAGGCCTGCGGCGTGCTGCCCATCAGCCAGCAATCGACCTTTGTGCTGGCTTCGCTGGGCTACCACACCTATGAGGGCGTGGCCCTGCACGACGCCGAAAAGCCGCGCCTGCAAGCCGACCTGGGCCAGGCCAACCACCTGATGCTGCGCAACCACGGCCTCTTGGTGGTGGGCAGCAGCATTGCCGAGGCGTTTTTGCTGATGTACAACTTTGAATCCACCTGCCAGATCCAGCTCGCCGCCCAAGCCGGTGGGCCACTGACAGAGGTGGACCCGCGCATCATTGAAGGCGTGGGCCACGCCATGCGCACCCAAACCAATGGCCTGGGCGGCGCCTTTGCCTGGCCGGCCATGCTGCGCAAACTCGACCGCATGGGCAGCGACTACCGGGATTAAGCCCCAGACCCACCATACACAGGTGTATGCTTTGCCTGCGCTGACCCGCTGTCGCGGTTCAGCCTCTTAGAAAGGCCTCTATGTCCGCTCTTGATCTGCCCCTGGGTTCGTCCCTCGAAGCCACCCGCCTGGCGCTGCACGACACCCTGGCCTTGCAGCGTGCCGCCTACCTGGCGCAGCCCATCCCCAGCCTGGCGCAACGCCGTGACGACCTGCGCCGCCTGCAAGCCTATGTGCGCGAACACCGCGACGCGCTGGTGGCGGCAGTAAGCGCCGACTACGGCCACCGCTCCAGCCACGAAACCCTGTTTACCGAGATCTTTACCGTTATCGACGGCGTGGACCATGTGCTCAAGCACCTGAAATCGTGGATGAAGCCGCAGCGCCGCCATGTCGATCTGATGAACTTTTTTGGCGCCAAAAACCGCGTCATTCCGCAGCCCCTGGGCGTGGTGGGCGCCATCGTGCCCTGGAACTTTCCCATCAACCTGGCGTTTACCGGGCTGATTTACACCTTTGCGGCGGGCAACCGCGCCATGGTCAAGATGAGCGAGAACTCGCGCCACCTGGCGCAGTACCTGATTCAAACCATGCCGGCCTACTTTGCGGCCGACAAACTGGCGTTTTTTGACGAAACCGGCGGTGTGGGCGTAGAGTTTTCACAGCTCAAGTTTGACCACCTGCTGTTCACCGGCTCGGGCCAAACCGGGCGCGCAGTCATGGCCGCAGCCGCGCATAACCTGTGCCCGGTCACGCTGGAGCTCGGTGGCAAGTCACCGGCCATCGTCTGCGACGACTTTCCGTTGCGCACCGCAGTCGAGCGCCTGATGTACGTGAAATGCCTCAACGCCGGGCAAATCTGCACCACCATCGACTACGCCTATGTGCCGGCCGGCAAGATCGACGCCTTTGTCAGCGAGGCCAAGGCCATCGTCAGCCGGCGTTACCCCCAACTGGACTCGCCCGACCTCACCTCCATCATCGACCCGCGCGCTTTTGAGCGCCTGCTGCGCGCCATGGACGAGGCCGAGCAAGGCGGCGCCACGCTGGTGCCGCTGATTCCGGGTAAACGCTGGGACGCCGCCACGCGCAAGATTGCGCCGCACCTGGTGCTCAACGCGCCAGCCAACTGCGCCTTGCTGCAGCGCGAGATCTTTGGCCCCATCCTGCCGCTGCTGGCCTACACCGCGCTCGAAGACGTGGTGCAAGCCATCAACCAGCGCCCGCGTCCGCTGGCGCTCTATCCCTTTAGCAACGACGGCGCGCAAGTGCAGATGCTGATCGACCGCGTGATGTCGGGCGGCGTGAGCGTCAACGACGGCTTGTTCCATGTGGCCCAGCACGACCTGCCTTTTGGCGGCGTGGGCGACAGCGGCATGGGCCACTACCACGGCTACGAAGGCTTTGTCACCTTCTCCAAAATGCGGCCGGTGTTCTACCAGGCGCGCTTTAGCGCCGTTAAGTTTCTTTGGCCACCGTACACCACATTTGCCAGCAAATACCTCCAGTTTTTGACCAAGTAAAGGCGACACCATGAACACCAGCACCACCCCAGCGGCCCAGAACTTTGATTACATCGTGGTGGGCGGCGGCGCCGCCGGCTGCGTGGTGGCCAGCCGCCTGAGCGAAGACCCGGGCGTGCGCGTCTGCCTGCTAGAGGCCGGCGGCCCCGACAACTCGGTGCTGATCCACGCGCCCATGGGCTTTGCGGTCAGCGCGCCGCTCAAAATCCACAACTGGAGCTACGAGACGGTGCCGCAGCCCGGCTTTAACGGCCGGCGTGGCTACCAGCCACGCGGCAAGGTGATGGGCGGCAGCACCTCGATTAACGCCATGGTCTACACCCGCGGCCACCGCGACGACTACGACCACTGGGCCAGCCTGGGTAACCCCGGCTGGAGCTTTGACGAAGTGCTGCCCCTGTTCAAGCGCTCAGAACACAACCACTGCTTTGGCGCCACTGCGTACCGCGGCGCCGACGGCCCGCTGCAAGTGAGCTACCTGCGCAGCCCCAGCCCCCTGAACGAAGTGTTTTTGCAAGCCTGCGAACAAACCGGCCTGCCCCGCACCCCCGACTACAACGGCGAACAACAA
>CANGHQ010000283.1 GCA_947453585.1 Burkholderiales bacterium
GGCCTTCGATGAACTTTTGGCCCTGGGCGCGCGTGCCCTTGATGTCAAAGCTAAACACCGACCCGGCGCCGCGCGGCAGCAGCTTCTTGGCCAGCGCGTGGCTGGGGTGGCTGTCCAACATGGGGTGGCCCACGCGCGAGACCATCGGGTGGCTGGCCAAAAACTGCACCACTTTTTCGGTATTGCCCATGTGGCGCGCCATGCGCAGGGGCAGGGTCTCAATGCCTTGCAGGATTAGCCAAGCGGTGTGCGGGCTCATGCAGGCGCCAAAATCGCGCAAGCCTTCGCGCCGCGCGCGCAGCAAAAAGGCGCCCACCGTGCTTTCTTCGCTGAACACCATGTTGTGAAAGCCGGCGTACACCTGGCTGAGTTCGGCAAACTTGCCTGATTTTTCCCAGTCAAATGCGCCGCTGTCCACCACCACGCCGCCCACCACCGTGCCGTGGCCGGACAAAAACATGGTCGCCGAGTGGTAGACCAGATCGGCGCCATGGTCAAAAGGCTTGATCAGCCAGGGCGATGTGAGGGTGGAATCCACCAGCAGCGGCACACCGTTTTCATGGGCAAGTGCGCTGATCGCGCCAATGTCGAGCACATCCAGGCCGGGGTTGCCCACGGTTTCACCAAAAAACAGCTTGGTATTGGGCCGCACGGCGGCGCGCCAGGCGTCCAGGTCATTGGGGTTGACAAAGGTGGTGTCAATGCCAAATCGCTTGAGCGTGTAGTGCAGCAGATTGTGCGACCCGCCATACAGCGCGGTAGACGCCACGATGTGCGAGCCCGCGCCCATGAGTGTGCAAATTGCCAGGTGCAGCGCGGCCTGGCCGCTGGCAGTGGTGATGGCGCCAATGCCGCCTTCGAGCGCCGAGACGCGTTGCTCGAGCACCGCGTTGGTCGGGTTGCTGATGCGGCTGTAAACGTGGCCCGCGCGCTCCAGGTTAAAGAGCGAAGCCGCCTGGTCGCTGGACTCAAAGACAAAGGACGTGGTCAGGTGGATCGGCACCGCGCGTGCGCCTGTGGCGTCGGGGCTGGCGCCTGCGTGCAAGGCCAAGGTGTCGAATCCGGGGTCAGCGTAGCCGGTCATAGGGTGTCTCTCCGTTGATATAAGGCGTTTTTCACGGCCCATTGTGGGCTATATTCAAGCGCAGATTGTCACAGGCGCACGCCGCGCCATTGAACCATCGATAGGAGTCACCATGAAAGTCAGCGATATCTTGCGTGTCAAGGGCGGAACCCTGTTTACCGCCCACCCGGACGAGGCGCTGTCCCACGCAGCGCAGTTGATGGCCGAGCGCGACATTGGCTCGCTGGTGGTAATGGAGCACGGCGACCTGGTCGGCATGCTCACCTTTCGCGAGGTGATCCAGGCGGTAGTTAAGAACGGTGGATCGCTGGGCGTGATGCTGGTGCGCAGCGCCATGGACGATGCGCCCCTGACCTGCACCATGGAAACCGAAATGGACGAAGTGCGCCGCATGATGCTCGACCGCCACGCCCGCTACATGCCGGTCATGGACAAGCGCATGCTCATGGGCGTGATCAGCTTCTACGACGTGGCCAAGGCCGTGGTGGACAGCCAAAATTTTGAGAACAAGATGCTCAAAGCCTATATCCGCGACTGGCCGGGGCAGGACGAAGAAGAAAAAGCCACCTGACTTTTGCCTTATGGCCCGCAGGTGCAGGGCCGCATGCGCCCTCAGGGATAATGCACTCCCATGAGCGGCAACACCTTCGGCACCCTATTCGCAGTCACCAACTTTGGTGAATCCCACGGCCCGGCCATTGGCTGTGTGATTGACGGCTGCCCGCCGGGCATGGACTTGTGCGAGGCCGACATCCAGCACGACCTCGACCGCCGCCGCCCCGGCACCAGCCGACATGTCACCCAGCGCAACGAGCCCGACGCGGTGCAAATTTTGAGCGGCGTCTACCAAGGCAAAACCACGGGCACCCCAATCGCGCTGCTGATCCAAAACACCGACCAGCGCAGCAAGGACTACGGCAACATCCTGGAAACCTTCCGCCCCGGCCACGCGGATTACAGCTATTTTCAGAAATACGGCATTCGCGACCCGCGCGGCGGTGGCCGTTCCAGCGCCCGCATGACGGCGCCCATGGTGGCGGCCGGTGCCGTGGCCAAAAAGTGGCTCAAAGAGAAGTTTGGCACCGAGTTTCGCGGCTGCATGACGCAAATTGGCGACAAGGCGATTGGCTTTGAGGACTGGAGCCACGTGCCCCACAACCCCTTCTTTGCACCGGTGGCCGACGTGCAGGCGCTGGAAGACTATATGGACGCGCTGCGCAAGGCGGGCGACTCTTGCGGCGCGCGCATTCGCGTGTCGGCTTCAAACGTGCCTGTGGGCCTGGGCGAGCCATTGTTTGACAAGATGGACGCCGACATCGCTTACGCCATGATGGGCATCAATGCCGTCAAGGGCGTGGAAATTGGCGCCGGGTTTGCCAGTGTTGCCCAGCGTGGTACCACGCATGGCGACTCGCTGTCCCCCCAGGGATTCATGAGCAACAACGCCGGCGGCGTGCTGGGCGGCATCACCACCGGGCAAGACCTGGAAGTGAGCATCGCCATCAAGCCCACCAGCTCCATCATTACGCCGCGCGCCTCGATTGACGTGCAAGGCCAGGCCACCGAGGTGGTGACCAAGGGCCGACATGACCCCTGCGTGGGCATACGCGCCACCCCAATAGCTGAGGCCATGCTGGCTTTGGTGGTGATGGACCACGTCTTGCGCCACCGCGCCCAGTGCGGCGACGTGCAAACGGCGCTGCCCGCCATTGCGGCGCAGGCGCCCGCTCCCTGAATCCCCCGGCTGCCCCGCTACGCGTAACTGAAATGGATACCCCATGAAAACTGCCCTGATCCTTAACGGCCCCAACCTCAACCTGCTGGGTACGCGCGAGCCTGCGGTCTATGGCATCCAAACCCTGGCCGATGTGCAGGCCCTGTGCCAGACGGCCTGCGCGGCGCAAGGCTTTACCCTGGACTTTCGGCAAAGCAACTCGGAAGGCACGCTGGTGGACTGGATTCACGAGGCCGGCCGCATGCAGGCGGCAGACCAGTTGGCCGGTGTGGTACTCAACGCCGGTGCGTACACGCACACCAGCGTGGCGCTGCACGACGCCATCAAGGGCACGGGTATTGCACTCATTGAGCTGCATATCAGCAATGTGCATGCGCGCGAGGCGTTTCGCCACCACTCTTTTATTTCACCGGCTGCCAAGGCGGTAATGGCTGGCTTTGGCGTGCAGGGATACGCCTTGGCCATTGCTGGTTTGGCCGGTCTGCAATAAGCGGCGCCTTTTTTCATTTTTTGCACGAGATCGTCCCATGACCACCACCCTCAAAATTGATTTTGTGTCCGACATCGCTTGCCCCTGGTGCGCCGTGGGCCTGGGCGCCTTGGAAGGCGCGCTTGAGCGTCTGGCGCCAGATGTGCGTGCCGAGCTGCATTTCCAACCCTTTGAGCTCAACCCCAATATGCCCGCCGGTGGCCAGGACTTGACCGAGCACATTACCGAAAAATACGGCTCGACGCCCGAGCAACAAACGCAAATGCGCGAGACCATCCGCCAGCGCGGCGCCGAGGTCGGTTTCACCTTCAACCCCGGCGGCCGGGGCCGCGTGTACAACACCTTTGACGCGCACCGCCTGCTGCATTGGGCCGGCTTGGTGGGCGCAGACGGCCC
>CANGHQ010000284.1 GCA_947453585.1 Burkholderiales bacterium
GCGCAATGCTCGAGCCAAAAAAGCGCAGCGCGGCTTCTTCGCTAAACGTGCCGGCCGGGCCCAGATAGGCCACGCGCTGAGGCGCCTCTAAAGCGCGGCAGGCTGACATGATTTCGCGCCAGATAAAGGCCACGCTCTCGGGCTTGAGCGTGCCCGCGTTGCGGGTTTGGGCGTTGGCGTGCTGCAGGTTGCCAATGACTTGTGCTTCGCGCTCGGGGCGAAACACCACCGAGCCTTCGCCTTTTTTCAGTTCGCCCACTTCGTGGGCCAGGCCGGCGCGGCGGTTGAGCAGGGCCAGCAGGTCCAGGTCAAGCGCGTCAATTTGCACGCGAAGGTCGGAAAGTGTCTTGGTCATCAAAGTTTCCTGGTTCGCCGGCTCTAAGCGTGGCTGCGCTCAAAGGCCTGCATGTAGTTCACCAGCGCCTGCACGCCAGCCAGGGGCATGGCGTTGTACAGGCTCGCGCGCATGCCGCCCACCGACTTGTGGCCCTTGAGCTGCAACAGGCCAGCCGCAGCGGCGCCACTCAAAAAAGCATCGTTCAAGGCCTCGTTGCGCAGAAAAAACGGCACGTTCATGCGCGAGCGGCAGTGCGCTGCCACCGGGTTGAAATACAGGCCCGAGCTGTCGATGGCCTGGTACAGGGCCTGCGCCTTGGCGATGTTTTGCGCCTCGATGGCGGCAATACCGCCTTGGCGCGCCAACCAGTCAAACACCAAACCGGCCATGTAAATGGCGAAGGTGGGGGGCGTGTTGTACATCGAGCCGTTGGCGGCGACGGTTTGGTAATTGAAGGCGCTGGGGCAAATGGCCAGCGCATGGCCCAACAGGTCTTCGCGCACCACTACCAGCGTCAACCCAGCCGGGCCGAGGTTTTTTTGCGCGCCGCCAAAGGCCAGGCCAACGCGGCTCCAGTCCACCGGGCGCGAGGCAACCTGCGAAGAAAAATCGACCACCAACGCGGCGTCCGAGCCCAGGGCTTTGAGGTCGGGCAGGGTGTGGAATTCCACGCCGTGGATGGTTTCGTTGCTGCAAATGTGAACGTAACTCGCGTCTGGCCGTATTTGCCAAGTGGCGGCGTCGGGAATATCGGTAAAGCCACCGGCCTGGCTGCTGGCGGCAACGTGCGTGCTGCTGTATTTGCTGGCTTCTTGCCAGGATTTTTGGCTCCAACTACCAGTCAACACAAAGTCGGTTTGTCCGCGCTCGTCCGCCGGGGCGCGCAAGGCGCTCAGGTTGAGCGGCACGATGGCGTTCTCAGCCAAGCCACCGCCTTGCATGAATAAAATCTTGAAGTGCGCGGGCACCACCAGCAGGCTGCGCAGCGTACTTTCAGCGTGCGCGCAGATAGACATGAACTCTTTGCCGCGGTGGCTCATTTCCATCACGCCCATGCCGCAGCGTTTGCCGCTGGCATCACTCCAGTCCAGCATTTCACTGGCCGCTTGCGCCAGCACCTCGGCAGGCATGGTGGCCGGACCGGCCGAAAAGTTATAGGGTCGGGTCACGTAGCACGCCTGGCTTAGACGTCGGTCGGGGTGTCGCCGTCGGGGCTGCCATCGGCTTGCGGCACATCGCTGGCGTCTGGCGCGTCGGTGGCTTCGGACGGGTTGGCGTCGTTTTCCACAATGCGCTGCAGGCCGCTGAGCTTGGAGCCTTCGTCCAGACCGATCAGGGTCACGCCCTGGGTGGCGCGGCCGAGTTCGCGGATCTCGCTCACACGGGTGCGCACCAAAACACCCCGGTCGGTGATCAGCATGATTTCGTCTTCGGCATGCACCAGCGTGGCGGCCACAACGCGGCCGTTGCGCTCGGTTTGCTGGATGGCGATCATGCCCTTGGTGCCGCGTCCGTGGCGCGTGTATTCTGTGATGCTGGTGCGTTTGCCGTAGCCGTTTTCGGTCGCGGTCAGCACGCTTTGCAGCTCGTCTTCGGCCACCAGCATGGCGATCACGCTTTGGCCGTCTTCGAGGTTCATACCCTTGACGCCGCGAGACTGGCGCCCGTGCGCGGTCACTTCGTCTTCGTTAAAGCGCACTGCCTTGCCGCCGTCCGAGAACAGCATCACGTCATGCTGGCCGTCGGTAATCGCCGCGCCGATCAAAAAGTCGCCTTCGTCTAGATTGACGGCAATGATGCCGACCTTGCGCGGGTTGCTGAAGTCGTCCAGCGGCGTCTTTTTGACCGTGCCCATGGACGTGGCCATGAACACATACTGGTCGGCCGGGAAGGTGCGCTTATCGCCAGTGAGCGGCAGCACCACGGTGATTTTTTCGCCCTCTTGCAGCGGGAACATATTGACTATGGGCCGCCCGCGCGAGCCGCGCGAGCCCTGTGGCACTTCCCAGACTTTCAGCCAGTACAGGCGGCCCCGGTTGCTAAAGCACAAGATGTAGTCGTGCGTGTTGGCTATAAACAGCTGGTCCACCCAGTCGTCTTCTTTGGTGGCGGTGGCTTGTTTGCCGCGCCCGCCGCGCTTTTGCGCGCGGTATTCGCTCAAAGGCTGGCTCTTGATATAGCCGCTGTGGCTGAGCGTGACCACCATGTCGGTGGGCGTAATCAGGTCTTCGGTGCTTAGGTCGTACGAGCTGTGCTCCACCAGGCTGCGGCGCGCGCCAATCTTGGTTTGGCCAAATTCCTGGCGAATGGTGCCGAGTTCGCCGGTAATGATGGTCGATACGCGCTCAGGCTTGGACAAAATGTCCAGCAGGTCTTCGATCTCCGCCATCACCTCTTTGTATTCGGCAACGATCTTGTCTTGCTCCAGGCCGGTCAGGCGCTGCAGGCGCATTTGCAAGATTTCTTGCGCTTGCGTGTCCGAGAGGCGGTACAAGCCGTCGCTGCCCATGCCGTAATCTTTTTCCAGGCCGTCGGGGCGGTAGTCGTCAGCATTGATCACGCCGCCGTCGGCGCGGCTGCGGGTGAGCATTTCGCGCACCAGCACGCTGTCCCAGCTGCGTGTCATCAGTTCGGCCTTGGCCACCGGGGGCGTGGGCGCGTTGCGGATGATGGCAATAAAGTCGTCAATATTGGCCAGCGCCACCGCCAGGCCTTCGAGCACGTGGCCGCGCTCGCGCGCCTTGCGCAGGTTAAACACGGTGCGCCGCGTGACCACTTCGCGGCGGTGTTGCAAGAACACCTCAATCAGGTCTTTCAGATTGCACAGCTTGGGCTGCCCGTTGATCAGGGCCACCATGTTCATGCCAAAGGTGTCTTGAAGCTGGGTTTGCTTGTACAGGTTGTTGAGCACAACCTCAGGCACTTCACCGCGCTTAAGCTCAATCACCAGGCGCATGCCCGATTTGTCCGACTCGTCCTGAATATGGCTGATGCCTTCAATCTTCTTCTCGTGCACCAACTCGGCCATGCGCTCTTGTAGCGTCTTTTTGTTGACCTGGTAAGGTAGCTCGTCCACGATGATGGCCTGGCGCGAACCCTTGTCGATGTCCTCGAAATGGCATTTGGCCCGCATAACCACTTTGCCCCGCCCGGTGCGGTAGCCGTCTTTGACGCCGTTGATGCCGTAAATAATGCCGGCGGTGGGAAAGTCGGGCGCAGGCACGATTTCCATTAAGTCGTCAATCGTGGCGTCGGGGTGGCGCAGCAAATGCAGGCAGGCGTCCACCACTTCGTTCAGGTTGTGCGGCGGAATATTGGTGGCCATGCCCACGGCGATGCCGCCCGAGCCATTGACCAGCA
>CANGHQ010000285.1 GCA_947453585.1 Burkholderiales bacterium
GACATTAAGGCCATTGCCGCCGCTGCCGAGGCCGAAGCCCTGGCCCACGCCTGGGCTGTGACCATTGCCATCGTGGACGACGGCGGAAATATGTTGTGGCTGCAGCGCTTGGACGGCGCCGCGCCCATTTCCGCCCTGATTGCACCTTCCAAAGCGCGCACCTCGGCCATCGGTCGGCGCGAAACCAAGATGTACGAAGACATGGTCAACGGCGGGCGCTTCTCGTTCCTGAGCGCCCCTACGCTCGACGGCATGCTCGAGGGCGGCGTGCCCATCATCAAAGACGGCCAGTGCCTGGGCGCGGTGGGCGTGAGCGGCGTCAAATCCAGCGAAGACGCGCAAATTGCCCGCGCCGGCTTGGCCGCTTTGGGCCTTTAAACCTATTGCGTCAGTAGACCAGCCGTTCGGGGTGCAACTCCTGCAATATGGTGGTTGCAATTTCCTCGATCGACTTGGTCGTGGTTGACAGCCATCGGATGCCCGCACGGCGCATCATGCTTTCGGCCTCGCTCACCTCCATGCGGCAGTTCGCCAAAGAAGCGTACTTGGAGTCCGGGCGGCGCTCATTGCGGATTTCGCTCAGGCGCTCGGCCTGAATCGTCAGGCCAAAGATCTTTTTCTTGTGCGCCAAAAGGGCGGCGGGCAACTGGCGACGCTCAAAATCCTCGGGAATCAGCGGGTAGTTGGACGCTTTCAGGCCATATTGCATCGCCAGGTAAAGCGATGTTGGCGTTTTGCCGCTGCGGCTCACGCCCACCAATATCACGTCGGACTGCTCCAGGTCGCGGTTGCTTTGGCCGTCATCATGGGCCAGTGAAAAGTTGATTGCCTCAATGCGGTCGTGGTATTCCTTGCTCTTGCTGGCGTCGCTAAAGCGCCCAATCCGGTGGTTGGACTTGAGGTTGAGCTCTTGCTCTAGCGGGTGCACAAACATGCCAAACATGTCCAGCAGCATGCCTTGGCAGCCGGCCTGAATCACCTGCAGCACCTCCATATTCACCAGCGTGGTGAACACAATCGGCTTTGCGCCGTCCACCACACCGGCGTGGTTGATTTGCCGCACCACCTGGTGCGCCTTGTCCACGGTGTCGATAAAAGGCATGCGGTTGTGGCGCGCCTTGGTCTCAAACTGGGCCAAGATGGCGTTGCCAAAGGTTTCGGCGGTGATGCCGGTGCCGTCAGAGACAAAAAATACGCTGCGTTGGGACATGGTGGGGGACAATTAAGAAATTAGTTGGGGGCAGGGCCTAGAGGCGCCTTACTTTATGCACGCCATTGTGGGCCAAGTTGCGGTCCGCCCCTGCGTTTTGCCGCGTAGGCGGGGGCCGCATCCTACAATTCGCCCTGTGGCCCGCCCGGGTGACAAAACCAGACCGCCAGAACCACAAATACAAAAAGCGCACCGTTTTGCAGCCCTCGGCTTTGACCACTGATACCCCCGCCACCCTCAGCGCCCGCACTGGCGCCAGGCTTGGCCCGATTTTTAACTTTGGAGTCTTGTAATGTCTGATCTTTTTAGCGACACCGATTGGGTCGTGCCTTTTGAGCACCTGCGCATGAGCGATGTCGAGTCCGTGGGTGGCAAAAACGCCAGCCTGGGCGAGATGATTTCGCAGTTGCCCGAAGGCGTGAAAGTGCCCACCGGCTTTGCTACCACGGCGCACGCTTTTCGCGCCTTTTTGGCCTACGAGGACCTGAGTGGCCGCATCAACGCGCGCCTGACCACGCTCGATATCGAGGACGTGCGCGCTCTGGCCGTGGCGGGGGCTGAGATCCGCGCCATGGTGGAAGTGCAGCCTTTTCCGGCCGATCTGGAGCAGGGCATCCGCAGCGCGTTTGCTACGCTCAGTTCAGGCAACCCGGCCGCATCCTTTGCCGTGCGCTCCTCGGCCACCGCCGAAGACCTGCCCGACGCCTCATTCGCCGGCCAGCAAGAAACGTTTTTGAACGTGGTGGGCATTGAAGACGTGCTGCACAAGATTCGCGAAGTATTTGCTTCGCTCTACAACGACCGCGCCATCAGCTACCGCGTGCACAAGGGCTTTGCCCACGAGCATGTGGCTTTGAGCGCCGGCATCCAGCGCATGGTGCGCTCGGACCTGGGAGCTGCCGGGGTCATGTTCACCATCGACACCGAGTCGGGTTTTTCGGACGTGGTGTTTATTACCTCAAGCTACGGCCTGGGCGAAACCGTGGTGCAGGGCGCCGTCAACCCCGACGAGTTTTACGTGCACAAACCCATGCTGCGCGCGGGCAAGCGCGCGGTGATCCGCCGTAGCCTGGGCTCCAAGCTGCTGCAAATGGAGTTCACCAGCCTGCAAGAACAAGCCGCTGGCGCCAAGCTGGTCAAAACCACCGACGTGCCCACCGAGCTGCGCAACCGCTATTCGCTCACCGACGCCGACGTCGAGCAACTCGCCCGCTACGCGCTGGTGATTGAGGACCATTACGGCCGGCCCATGGACATCGAATGGGGCAAAGACGGCATCGACGGCGAGCTGTACATCTTGCAAGCGCGCCCCGAGACCGTCAAAAGCCAGGCCGCCAACGCGGTGGAATACCGCTACAAGCTCAAGGGCCGCGCCGCCGTGCTGGTCGAAGGCCGTGCCATTGGCCAAAAAATCGGCACCGGCCCGGTGCGCATCGTCCACAACATCAGCGAGATGGACACGGTGCAGGCCGGTGACGTGCTGGTGACCGACATGACCGACCCCAATTGGGAACCGGTCATGAAACGCGCCTCTGCCATCGTGACCAACCGGGGCGGGCGCACCTGCCACGCCGCCATCATTGCGCGCGAGCTGGGCATTCCGGCTGTGGTCGGCTGCGGCCATGCCACCGAGGCGCTCAAAGAAGGCATGCTGGTAACGGTGAGCTGCGCCGAGGGCGACACTGGCTTTATTTACGACGGCTTGCTGGAGACCGAAATCTCGGAAGTGCAGCGCGGCCTGATGCCCGATATTCCCGTCAAGATCATGATGAACGTGGGCAACCCCCAACTCGCCTTTGACTTTTGCCAACTGCCCAACCAAGGCGTGGGCCTGGCGCGGCTCGAGTTCATTATCAATAACAACATTGGCGTGCACCCCAAAGCGATTTTGGACTACCCCAATATCGACGCCGACCTGAAAAAAGCAGTCGAATCGGTGGCGCGCGGCCATGCATCACCCCGGGCGTTTTATGTAGACCGCGTGGCCGAAGGCGTGGCCACCATTGCTGCGGCCTTCTGGCCCAAGCCGGTGATCGTGCGCCTGTCGGACTTCAAAAGCAACGAATACCGCAAGCTCATTGGCGGCAGCCGCTATGAACCCGAAGAAGAAAACCCCATGCTGGGTTTCCGGGGTGCAGCGCGCTACGTGAGCGCCGATTTTGGCGAAGCCTTTGCCATGGAATGCGAGGCCATCAAACGCGTGCGCAAAGACATGGGCTTGGACAATGTGCAGGTCATGGTGCCTTTTGTGCGCACCCTGGAGCAGGCCCGCAAGGTCACCGAACTGTTGGCGCGCCACGGCCTGGAGCGCGGACGCGACGGACTCAAGCTCATCATGATGTGCGAGATTCCGAGCAACGCGATTTTGGCCAACGAGTTTTTGGCTTACTTTGACGGCTTCTCGATTGGCTCGAACGACCTGACCCAGCTCACCCTGGGCCTGGACCGCGATTCGGGCATGGAGCTGCTGGCCGCCGACTTTGA
>CANGHQ010000286.1 GCA_947453585.1 Burkholderiales bacterium
GATTGGGCCGAGCCCTATGCGGCGCGCTTCAAGACCGCCATGGATGAAGACTTTGGCACTCCCGAGGCGGTGGCCGTGTTGTTTGACTTGGCCAGTGAAGTGAACCGCACGCGCGCAGCGCAACTTGCGGGATTGCTGAAGGCGCTGGGCGGCACCTTAGGCTTGCTGCAGGCCGATCCGCAGCAGTTTTTGCAGACCGGCGCCACGCTGGACGAGGCAGCCATTGCCGTGCGCATTGAAGCGCGCAACGCCGCCAAAGCCGCCCGTGACTTTGCGCAGGCCGACGCCATTCGCAAGGAATTGCAGGCCTCGGGCATCGTGCTCAAAGACTCGCCCCAAGGCACGACTTGGGAAGTGGCGCAGCCATGACCGTTGCGGCAACTGCAGTGGTCAAGCCCGACTTTTGGGACGAGGCCTGCAAGCACCTGATGAAAAAAGACCGGGTGATGAAGCGCCTGATCCCGCAGTTCAAGGACGCGGCGATTGAGAGCCGGGGTGACCCTTTTGTCACCTTGGCGCGCAGCATCGTGGGGCAGCAGATTTCGGTCAAGGCAGCGCAAACCGTGTGGGACCGCTTTGCGCTTTTACCGGCAGCCATGACGCCCGCCAATGTGCTGCGCCTCAAGGTGGACGACATGCGCGGTGCGGGCCTGAGTGCGCGCAAAGTGGAGTATCTGGTTGATTTGGCGCTGCACTTTGACGACCAACGCCTGCATGTGGACACCTGGACTGGGCTGGCGGACGAAGAAATCATTGGCGAACTCATCGCCATTCGGGGCATTGGCCGCTGGACGGCCGAGATGTTTTTGATCTTCCACCTGATGCGGCCCAACATCTTGCCGCTGGACGACGTGGGGCTGATCAACGGCATAAGCCGCAACTATTTTTCGGGTGAACTGGTCAGCCGCAGCGACGCGCGTGAGGTGGCTGCCGCCTGGGCGCCGTACTGCAGCGTGGCGACTTGGTATATTTGGCGCTCGCTGGACCCGGTTCCAGTCGCCTATTAGGCGGGGCTTGGCGCCCTGCCTTCAAGGTAGAAACGCAAAAGGAGAGTGCATTTGGCAAAAAGAACATTTTTGGACTTCGAGGCGCCTGTGGCCGAGCTTGAAGGAAAAATCGAAGAACTGCGCTATGTGCAAAACGAATCGGCGGTAGACATTTCTGCCGAAATTGACCAGCTCAGCAAGAAAAGCCAGCAGCTGGTCAAAGACATCTACAGCAACCTGACGCCCTGGCAGATCACCAAGATCGCGCGCCACGCGGAGCGGCCCTATACGCTGGACTACATCAGCGAGATATTTACCCATTTTGTTGAGCTGCATGGCGACCGCCACTTTGCCGACGACCTGAGCATCGTGGGCGGCTTGGCCCGTTTTAATGGTGCGCCCTGCATGGTGCTGGGGCAGCAAAAAGGCCGCGACACCAAAGAGCGTGGTTTGCGCAACTTTGGCATGAGCAAGCCCGAGGGCTACCGCAAGGCGCTGCGCCTGATGAAACTGGCCGAAAAATTTGGCCTGCCAGTGTTTACCTTTGTGGACACGCCCGGCGCCTACCCGGGCATCGACGCCGAAGAACGTGGCCAGTCCGAGGCCATTGGCCGCAATATTTTTGAGATGGCGCAGCTCGAAGTGCCCATCATCACCACCATCATCGGCGAAGGCGGCTCGGGCGGCGCGCTGGCCATCTCAGTCGCCGACCAGGTGGTGATGCTGCAATACGCCATCTACTCAGTCATCAGCCCCGAAGGCTGCGCGTCTATTCTGTGGAAAACTTCGGACAAGGCACAGGAAGCGGCGGACGCGCTGGGCATTACCGCCTTGAGGCTCAAGGCGCTGGGCTTGGTGGACAAAATTGTGAGCGAGCCCGTGGGCGGCGCACACCGCGACTACAAGCAGGCAGCGGTCTTTTTGAAGCGCGCCCTGGGTGACGCTTACCGCCAGGTCAGCGACCTCAACGTCAAAGAACTGCTCGACCGCCGTTACGACCGGCTGCAAAGCTACGGCCGTTTCACCGACACCAAGGCCAACGCCAAATAGCGGCTTTGATGCCATGACCGCGTCGTTTGACGCAGCCCTCCAGCAATTTTCGCCGCCCCTGCCCTTGGCCGTTGCCCTGAGCGGCGGCGCCGATTCCACCGCACTCTTGATCGCCTGCGCGCAGAAATGGCCGGGCCAGGTGCTGGCGGTGCATGTCAACCATGGTTTGCAAGTAGCGGCTGCCGCCTTTGAGGCGCACTGCGTGGCGCTCTGCGCGCGACTGGCGGTGCCCCTGGCAGTGGAGCGTGTGGACGCCCATGCCAAACCCGGACAAAGCCCCGAAGATGCTGCCCGCATTGCGCGCTATGCGGCGCTCGACCGTTTTGCCGCAGCGCAGCAGGCGCGCGGGCAGCCCGTATCCGTGACCTTAGCCCAGCATGCGGACGACCAGGTGGAAACTTTGCTGCTGGCGCTGGGGCGCGGCGCCGGTTTGGCGGGCTTGAGCGCGATGCCTGCGCACTGGCTTCGCCACGGCGTGGACTTTTACCGGCCCTTGCTGGCCGTGCCCGGTACCGACATTCGCCAATGGCTGGCCGTGCGCAATGAGCCCTTTGTAGAAGACCCGAGCAATGCGGACGAAGCCTTTTTGCGCAACCGCATCCGGGCCCGCTTGATGCCGGCCCTGCGCGAAGTTTTTCCCCATTACGGCCAAACGCTGCCGCGCAGCGCGGCACATGCCGCGCAGGCGCAAAGTCTGTTGACTGAGCTGGCCGCCGCCGATTGGCTGCTGGTGTGTGACGAAGCCGGCCAGGCGCCGCACATCAAGCGCCTGCAGGCGCTGAGCCCGGCGCGCTTGGCCAATGTGCTGCGCCACTGGCTCGTCCATTACTGTGCCAGCCAGGCCAGCAGCGCGCAACTGCAAGAGCTCATGAGTCAAATCGCCGCATGCACCACACGCGGCCACCAGATTCAAATCAAGGTAGGTCACGGCTTTGTGCGCCGCAGCAAGGCGGTTCTGGCTTGGTACAATTTCGGGGTTTAGCTCTCTCAAAAACCACACGCAATGGCACTAATTGTTCACAAGTACGGCGGCACCTCCATGGGGTCCACCGATCGCATCCGCAACGTCGACAAGCGAGTTGCCAAATGGGCCCGCGCAGGCCACCAAATGGTGGTTGTCCCGTCAGCGATGAGCGGCGAGACCAACCGCCTGCTCGGCCTGGCCAAAGATCTCGCACCTGAAAAGCAAACCGCCGACTACGAGCGCGAGCTCGACATGCTGGCGTCCACTGGCGAACAGGCGTCCAGCGCCTTGCTTGCTATCGCGCTGCAAGCCGAAGGTCTGCAATCGGTCAGCTACGCCGGCTGGCAAGTACCCATTCGCACCGACAGCGCCCATACCAAAGCCCGCATCGAATCGATCGACGACACCAAGGTGCGCGCCGATCTCGAAGCTGGCAAGGTAGTTATCGTGACGGGTTTCCAGGGCGCGGACGCCCTGGGCAACATCACGACCCTGGGGCGCGGCGGCTCCGACACTTCGGCTGTGGCCGTGGCTGCGGCCATGAAGGCGCAAGAGTGCCTGATTTACACCGACGTGGATGGCGTCTACACCACCGACCCGCGCGTGGTGCCCGAGGCACGGCGCCTGCATACGGTAAGTTTTGAAGAGATGCTGGAAATGGCGTCCATGGGCTCCAAAGTGCTGCA
>CANGHQ010000287.1 GCA_947453585.1 Burkholderiales bacterium
ACACCAGTGATTTCGTGAGTTTTCTGACACCTGCGGGCGCCTGGTATGGCTTGTATTTTTTGAAGACAAGCAGCGCCAGTGTGTACCCCGACATCTACACCGGTACCGTGACCAGCGCGAGTTCGGCCACCATCTCGCCACTGAAAGCGTCGCAGTTCAACGCGGTGACCAGCGGTAGCGCCACGATCTCTGGCAGCTCTTCGCAGAGTTACCACATTGATTTGTCTGGCATCAGTCTGGCAAATGGCCAACCCGCCAGCTTCTCGCCCACCACGATCACCACTCTCACCGGCATTGGCGGGAACTGGATGGGAGACTTGAAAGACAGCCAAAGCCGCGCAGATACCAACTTAATCTTCGGTTTTTCGGATACTGGAACACTTACGAGTGGCGGCAGCTACGCCACCTGCGTGCTTGCGCTGCAACTCACCCCCCAATCAACGACCAGCAACCCCTACTATGACGCAACCCTGCAAATCAGCGGCGACACCACCACCTGTGGACGGCTTTCCAGAAACAGCGGGAGCACGGTTTCCATGACCGGCATCGGCTTCATCCATGCCTCCCCCGTTTCCGGCAAAACGAAACGCCTCGAACTCATCCTCACCGACACCACTGGCAGCGGCATCAGCTTCCGGGGCGACCAGCAGTGAGCGCTCAAACTTTTTCCCTTGCTGCCGATACCCTCCCACAGCCCCTTCCCTTTCCCATTGATTGCGTAAAACGAGAAGCACCATGAAAAGAACCATTATTGAAGTCATCCTGGCCCTGGCCCTGGTGGGCGCCGGCGCCTTTGGCTGGACCAACTTTAAAGGCAACCAAAAGGCTACCGGCCAGCTGACCGAACTCAAGGCAGCTTCTGAAGAAGCCGCCAAAGCGGCCACCGAAAAGGAAGCCGCAGTCAAGGCCGCCGAAGAGGAAATGGCCGCCCTGCGCGAAGAGATGGCGCCGCTCGAAGGCCAGGTGCAGCAGCTCGCCGCCCTCAAGGCCGCCATGGCGAACGGCACCACGCTGGCCGACCTGGAAGTCGCCTACAAATCGCAAAAGAACCTGTCGGCCGAACGCCAGGTGGGTCTGGGCGCGCTGCGCATGCTCACCAAGGGCGCAGAAGACCCAGCCGCCATTGAGTCCTTCCGCAAAGCGCTGCAGTTGTCCGAATTGGGCGACCGCAAGAACACCATTTGCGCCGCCCAGCTTGCTTTGGCGGCAGCGGGCGAAAAAGTGGCCGTCATGGCCGACTGCCTGCCCAAGGGCGCCCAAGGTGAAAAATCCGGCCATGGCGACAAAGCCGCCGAAAAAGACGGCCATTCCAAGGACGACGGCCACGACCATGCAAAGGACGATGGACACGGCAAAGCAAAAGACGACGGCCACGGCAAACCCGACGACAAAAAAGCCCCTGAAAAGCACGCAGTCCACTGGTCTTACGAGGGCGACATGGGCCCTGAGCGCTGGGGCAAAGAGTTCCCCACCTGCGCCAAGGGCAAGTCACAGTCACCCCTGGACATCCGTGGCCCCTTCGTCAAGTCGCGCGTGGTGGTGACCGCCGACTACAAGGAAGGCCCGCTGAAGATGATCAACAACGGCCACACCATCCAGGTCAACGTGGTGCCCGGTAGCAAGACCCGCATCGACGGCGTGGCGCATGAGTTGCTGCAGTTCCACTTTCACCGCCCCAGCGAAGAAAAAATCGACGGCAAGCCCATGGCTATGGTGGTGCACTTTGTGCATAAGAGCGCCGAGGGCAAACTCGCCGTGGTCGGTGTGCTGCTCAAGGAAGGCAACGAAAACCCCGGCATCAAAACCCTGTGGGCCAATATGCCCATGGAAGAAGGCCCCGAAGTCACCCCTGAAGGCGTGAACTTCAACCCCGCCAACCTGCTCCCCCGCGAGTTTGATTTCTACAGCTACGAAGGCTCGCTGACCACCCCACCGTGTACCGAAGGCGTGCGCTTCTTCATCCTGAAAACCACCGTCAACGTGGCCAAGGAACAGGTAGCCGCATTCCCGTTCAAGCGCAATGCGCGCCCGGTGCAAGAGCTCAACGGCCGTGAGATAACGACCAATTAAGCACCCGTCACCCGAGCCGCCCCCTACCGCCCCAAGGCCTTCCATGCAAAAAAAATCTTCCCTGACCGCGATTGTGCTGACCGCGCTTTTTACCCTGCTCCTGGCGCTGGCCCTGGGCTGGGGCGCGGTGGAAATGGGCTTGATTCACCTCAGCCCCACGGTCAGCGGCGGGCGGGACGGTGAGCTGGACGGGCCCAATATGCTGGGCAAAAAGGGCGGCAACTTCGTCTGCGAAGTGACCGTCTCCACGCCGCAGGGCGCGCTCAACTCCGAGCCCAAGGTCTATTCCGACATCATGGTCGTGGGCCTGGAGCCTGAGTCCAAATCGGGCTGGTACCAGGGCGAATACACGATCTCGGAGTCGCGCAAGGGCGCGCTGCGCATGGAAGGCACCAAGGCCTTTGTCAGCCGCCCAGCCATGTTCGAGCGCTTTGGCCAGATGATCACCCAGGAAGAATTCACCCTGGACCTGAATGACGGCGCCTTTGTGCAAACCCTGACCTTCAAGGACGGCACGCGGCGCCACATGCTCAAGGGTATTTGCGCCAAGTTCACCAAGGCGCCCTTCGGTAAATAAGCAAGCGCGGTCTCCTTGCGGGGGCCGTTTGCCATGTCTTAGCCGCGACCGCCCACGCCGGGCGCTTGCCTACAATGCGGCATGACTTTTATCGAAAAACTCGGTGCTGCCGAGCGCCACAACCAGAGCTTGCTCTGCGTGGGCCTGGACCCCGATCCGGCCAAATTTCCCCTGCACTGGCGCGGCGACGCATCCAAGATTTTTGACTTTTGCGCGGCTATTGCCGAGGCTACCGCCGACCTGGCCATCGCCTTCAAACCCCAGATTGCCTACTTTGCCGCCCACCGGGCCGAAGACCAGCTTGAGCGCCTGATGGCGCACCTGCGCCAGGTCGCGCCCCAGGTGCCGGTGATTTTGGACGCCAAGCGCGGCGACATTGGCAACACCGCCGAGCAATACGCCATTGAAGCCTTTGAGCGCTATGGCGCCGACGCCGTCACGCTCTCGCCCTTCATGGGCTGGGACTCGGTGCAACCGTATTTGAAGTACCACGGCAAGGGCGCGTTTTTGCTCTGCCGCACCTCCAACCCCGGTGGCGACGACCTGCAAAACCAGCGCCTGGCCGACCTGCCGGGCCAGCCCGCCTTGTTCGAGCACATTGCAGCCCTGGCCCAGGGCCCCTGGAACCAGAACGGCCAGCTCGGGCTGGTGGTGGGCGCTACCCGCCCGTCTGAGATTGAACGCGTGCGCGCCCTGGCGCCCACGCTGCCGCTGCTGATTCCCGGCGTAGGCGCCCAAGGTGGCGACGCGGCGGCCACGGTGCGCGCCGGTTGGCGTGGCAATGCGCAAAGCACCCAAGCGCCCATCGTGGTCAATTCCTCGCGCGCCATCATTTACGCCGACAGCGGCCCCGGCTTTGCCGCCGCTGCCCGCGCCGAGGCGCTGAAAACCCGCGCCCTGCTGCACGCCTGCCGCGTGCTGGCAGGCTGATTTCTCCCCGTCCCTTCCATTCTGAGGCCTGCCCCATGAAGCTTTACTACGCCCCCCGCGCACCCAACCCCCGCCGGGTGCAAATGTTCATGGCCGAAAAAGGC
>CANGHQ010000288.1 GCA_947453585.1 Burkholderiales bacterium
CCAGCAGCTCACGCTTTCGCGTGACTTTGGTGGCCAGCTCAAATCCGGTGGTGGCGAGGCTTATTTGGTTCATCGATACTTAACGCACAAGAGGGCTGTGGGGATGACTTGTGCAGACCTTCCCTAACTACACCGTTAAATACAAAAGAAAACAGCTTGGGGATTATTCGCACTCAAGGCTTCCCGTTCCTGTTTTATTATTTATTGCTGCTCGCAGAGCTGCTGTAGGGGAGCAAAGTGCGGGAAGACGCGAAAAACCACCCATGGGATGACCAAGGGAATTCGCTGACGAAAGTAACTAGGCGTAGGAACGAGGCCGGCGGCGGGGAAGACCCGCAGAATGACGAATCAGAAAAAGAAAAACCCCAAGCAGATCAACTACTTGGGGTCTCAATCTGGCGGAGAAGGCGGGATTCGAACCCGCGGAGGGTTTTACCCCTCGCACGCTTTCCAGGCGTGTGACTTAAACCGCTCATCCACCTCTCCAGAGCCGCTGAGTTTAACCTGCAAACGGGCTTGTTTCTGGCGGGGCCGAGCTTTGTGACCCTTCTTGCCCGCAATTTGGGCGAAAAAAAGCCCGCTTGCGCGGGCTTTTTCAACGGTCAGACGAACTGCGGGGGACCGCAAGTTTCAGCCCCAAACCGGCACTAGCTACGCAGATTCAGGTCTTTGCGGTCAATGGCGAAACCTTGCGCGGTATAGGCTTTCCAGCGCTGGCGGGCCTGCTGGCGGTCGTCTTCATCCAGGCTGACCACTTCAATGACGCGCGGGTGGCGCTCAAAAGCCTGGGGCATGGCCGCACCCAGGTTGACCAGCACACCCAGCGGCGCACCACCAGGCCCCAGGCCGTCGTCGGCCAGCACTACGGGGCTCAACGCCAGGGCTTGGGCCGGGGCGTTGGCAAAGCAGTGGGGCAAAAAATCGGTGGCGGCGTTGCCCCACAGGGCGGCGTCCAGGCGCTGTAGCGTGTCTGTGTCGGCAAGCACCAGCACGCGCGCGCCGGTGCCCACTGCCCTGCGCAACAGGCGCACGGCGTAGGCCACCTTGTCGGGTGCGCCGAAGTGGAAAGCAACGTCGGTCACCGACAGGCTCACTTCTCCGCGGCCTGGGCCAGCAAAAATTCGACCAGCAGGCCCACGGGGCGACCCGTGGCGCCTTTGGCGGCACCGCTCTTCCAGGCGCTGCCGGCAATGTCCAGGTGCGCCCAAGGGAACTTTTCGGTAAAGCGCTGCAAAAACTTGGCCGCCGTAATGGCGCCACCGGCACGCCCGCCGATATTGGCCACGTCGGCAAAATTGGATTTCAGGCCTTCGGCGTATTCCTCGTCCAGCGGCAGGCGCCAGCACAGGTCTTGCGAGCGGTCTCCGGCGGCGGACAGGCTGGCCGCCAGGGCGTCGTTGGCGGCAAACATGCCGCTGCGCACCGCGCCCAGGGCCACCACGCAGGCGCCTGTCAGAGTGGCAATGTCCACCACGACGCGCGGCTTGAAGCGTTCGGCATAGGTCAGCGCGTCGCACAGCACCAAGCGGCCTTCGGCGTCGGTGTTGAGAATCTCAATGGTTTGGCCGCTCATGCTGGTGACCACGTCGCCCGGCTTGACGGCCCTGCCGTTGATCAGGTTTTCGCAAGCCGGAATCAGGCCCACCACGTTCATGGCGGGTTTGAGCAAGGAGAGGGTTTTGAAGGTGCCCAGCACGCTGGCCGCGCCCGACATGTCGAACTTCATCTCGTCCATCTCGCCTGCAGGCTTGATGGAGATGCCGCCGCTGTCAAAAGTAATTCCCTTACCCACCAAGACGGTAGGCGCCTTGCTTTTGGCCGCACCGCTGTAGCGCAGTACGATAAAGCGCAGCGGCTGCTCTGAGCCCTGGGCCACGGCCATGAAAGAGCCCATGCCGAGTTTGGCCACTTCTTTGGGGCCGAGCACCTCGCAGCTGATCTTGGCGTGCTGCGCCAAAGCTTGCGCGGCCTCGCCCAGATGCTGGGGCGTGGCGTGGTTGGCGGGGCGGTTGGCCCATTCTTTGGCCAATTCGACGCCAGCCACGATGGCCACGGCGCGCTCGAAGGTGGACGCAAGCTCAGGCGCATTGCGCGCGCCAATGGTGGCTTTTTGCAAGGTGCGCGCTTGCGGCTTGGATTTGGTGGCGGTGTAGCTGTAAGTGGCGTCCGCAACAGCGGTCACGGCGGCGCGCAGGGCGTCTTCTTGGGCGGGAGCAGCAAAACAGACCACCAGTTTCTTCAGGCTGGGGGATTTGGCGGCGGCCACTGCGGCCAACACGGCGGAGCGGGTAGCGCGCGCGCCGCCATCGGCCACCTGGGCCAGCACCACGCGCACTGCGGCGGCTTGGAGTGGGCGGTACAAAGCCAGGCATTTGCCAGCGGCGGCTTCCAAGTCGCCCGACTTCAGGGCGCTGGCAACCAGCGTTGAGAGATCGTCTTTGCCGGGCTTGAAGTCTTTGGGCACCAAAAGCACCAGCAGGTCGGCTTTTTCGTCGGCGGCGCCAATCAGATCGAGGGGTTTGAGTTCAAAGTTCATAATTCAGCCTTTCAATCGTTTCCATGTTATTCCATTCCTCCCTCCGCAAAGAACTGGCCCGCACTTTTGGCGCAACGCTGGTGGTGCTGGTGACGGTGGTGATGACCATGACCCTGATCCGCACCCTGGGCGAGGCCACGCGCGGCGTGTTTAACCCGGCCGATGTGCTGATCATCATGGGCTACACCGTGCTGTCGGACCTGCCCACCATTTTGTCGCTCTGCCTGTTTATTGCGGTGGTCACGGTGCTCACGCGCATGTACCGGGACAGCGAAATGGTGATCTGGCTGGGCAGCGGGCGCGGACTGGCGTCGCTGCTGCGGCCGTTGCTGCGCTTTTGTTGGCCGATTTTTGTGGTGATTTTTGTGCTGGCCTTTTTGGTACTGCCCTGGGCCTTTGGCCGCATTGAAGACCTGCGTGACCAGTACGAAAAACGCGGGGACATGGCCCGCATTGAGGCCGGGCAGTTTCAGGAGTCCGCCAGCGGCGACCGGGTTTTCTTTATTGAACGGGACGAAATAGACAAGCTTGCGGGCACCCATGTGTTCATGGTCACCCGCGAGGTGGGCAAAGAAACCATTACCTCAGCAGCGCGCGGCACGGTGCAAATTTTGGGCAATGACCAGTTTTTGATACTCGAGAACGGCCAGCGCCTGGAAAAAACCGATGGCAGCGCCGCTTTGAGCGTGAGCACTTTTGAGCGTTATGGCGCGCGCGTGGGCGCAGACAACACCTCGGCCCGCTCGTTTACGCCGCCGAGCACCCTGTCGGCCATCGCGCTGCTGGAAAGCCCCACCCCACGCAACAGCGCAGAACTGGCCTGGCGCTCGGGCCTGTTTTTGGCGGCAGTCAATCTGGTGCTGATCGCCCTGGCAGCGGCAGGCGCCAACCCGCGCTCGGGGCGAACGGCCAATATGGCTTTTGCCTTTTTGATTTTTGTCGTCTATTTCAACCTGCTGGTGCTGGGCAAGAGTTGGGTTGAGACGGAAAAGGTCTCGCTGGGCGGCTATTTAGTAGCGCTGCACGGCGGCGCATTGGCGCTGGCCTTGCTGTGGCTGACCGCCCGCCACAACCAATGGGCGCTGCCCAGCGTGCGCCGTGCACCGGTGCCCAAACCATGAAGACGGTTCGCAAG
>CANGHQ010000289.1 GCA_947453585.1 Burkholderiales bacterium
CGCCGCGCATTGGCCACGCCCTGGCGGGCTTGCGCCTCAGCCGCCACAGCCAGGCCGATTACGCGGTGCACGCCCTGGCCATAGGCGCCGTGGTGGCCGCGCTGGTGGACTCGCAGGCCGAGAGCAGCAAGCCCACCGCTCGCGCCCGCGACGAAGACGGCGAAGAAGACGCTTGGCTGCAAATCTGGGTGGACTTTGAGGCCGATAGCGAGCCCGGCTTTGCCAGCGCACTGAGCGCCCGCGACGCGCCTGAAGGCGCCCCCGACGCCTACCGCGCATTCACCACCGCCTATGACCGCGTGGTGGACGCCAGCGCCCTGGTGCGCGCTGAGCAACTGGCCAGCCTGCGCGCCACGCTAGACGCCGCCGTGGCGCAAGCGGTGGTGAGCCCCGGCTTGCTGGCGCGCCAGCTGCAAGCGCGCCTGGCCTTGCCCGAGGTGGACGGCTGGGACAGCGGTCAAGAGTCCGGGCGCATCGACGGCAGCCGCTTGGGTCAGCTCATTGCCAGCCCGCAAGAGCGCCGCTTGTTCTGCACCGAACACATCGCGCCGCACACCGACTGCGCTTTGAGCGTGCTGTTGGACTGTTCGGGCTCCATGAAAACCCACGCGCTGGCGCTGGCCACTGCGCTTGATGTGCTGCTGCGCGCGCTGGAGCGCGCCGGGGTGCAGACCGAGGTGCTGGGCTACACCACCGGCGCCTGGAACGGTGGGCGCGCGCTGCGCGACTGGCGCCGCGCCGGGCGTCCAAGCGCGCCGGGGCGGCTCAACGAGCTGTGCCACATCGTGTTCAAAGACCAGGCCAGCCCCTACCGCAGCGCCCGGCGCAGCCTGGCAGCGCTGCTCAAGCCCGAGCTATTTCGCGAATGCGTGGACGGCGAAGCCCTGCGCTGGGCCAGCGCGCGCCTGCAAGCGCAAGACGTGCGCCGGCGCATCTTGCTGGTGGTCAGCGACGGCAGCCCCATGGACGGCGCCACCGCCCTGGCCAACGACCCGCACTATTTGGATCGGCATTTGCAAGCCACCGCCGCGCACATCGAGGCCCAAGGCCAGGTGGAGCTGCGCGGTGTTGGCGTGGGCCTGGACCTGAGCGCCTATTACCAGCGCAGCGTGGTGCTCGACCTGGCCGGTCAAACTACGCGGCAGGTGCTGGCGGAGGTGGTGGGGGTTTTGGGGGTGGGCTAGGGTTGGCCCGGGCCAGGGGCTAGTTGTACGCCTTGATACGCACGCGGCCACTGCTGCTCACAATCAAATTGGTTTGGGACGCTGTGGTGGATGCGTTGCACCCCACCGAAGAGGGGCAGATGGCTGCCGTAAAGGCTTGAAACGCACCTGTGGTGCTCATGGCATAACCCAGAGCGTTGAAAGACACGTAGTTTTGTCCCAAGTTGCTTCCAGCCAACCAGCCCGAGGGCAGGGCCTCGTGCACCCGCAGGACAACCTCTGTACTGTCCCATGTGCCGTTGTTGTTTGCGTCCACGAATACCATCCATCCTGAAGCAAAGCTGGTGACATTGGCCGCCGCCAGGCAACTTGCTCCGTCACTAGACGGGCACAGGGCGACCCGCCCCCCTCGTTTTGCCGCCTCGCTGCGCGCCAGCGCCAGGTCTTCGAGCAATTGGTTGGCGTAAGTCGTGCGCCGGCTGCTCTCAATGGTGGACTTGAAGCTGGGCACTGCAATGGCCGTCAAGATGCCCAATATGGCAGCCACCACCATGCCCTCAATCAGGGTGATGCCTTGGCAGCTCTGTCGAAATCGTCTTGGAAAGTTTATTTTGCAGATGGTAGCCATATTTGTGAATACTTTTGCCGTCTGTGACTACAATGCCATAATCGGTATTTATTACTGATTTTGTTAGTAAAACCAAAGACAGGCAGGGGGTAGGAGCATGCCAACACGGCAAACAGGCGTCAAAGCGCAGCGCGGCGTCGCGCTGATCGAGGTGCTGATCGCCTTTTTGATTCTCTCGGTCGGTCTGGTGGGCTTTTCAGCCTTGCAGGTGCGCGCGGTCAAAGCCACCCAAAGCAGCCTGCAGCGCAACGACGCGGCCATGCTTGCCAACTTTATTCTGGAGTCCATGCGCGCCAACAAGGCGGCGGCTATCGACCCCGCGCTGCCCTACAACTTAGCCAACAAGACTTGCACCGCGCCCGGTGCCAGCACCAGCCTGGCCAGCACCGATTTGGCCGCCTGGTTTAGCGTCCTGAAAACCGCCTTGGGCAATGTGGCCAGCACCTGTGCTGACATCACCTGCACTAACTCCAACAGCGCCACGCCGGGCATGTGCACCGTCAATGTCTATTGGGACGACAGCCGCGCGCTGGGCGGCAGCGCTACGCAGACGGTGCAGATGGTGAGCCGCTTGTGAACGATCGGCGTCTAAGCAGAACGCATGACCGGCGCCACGCCCAAGCGGGCGTGTCGCTGGTGGAACTGATGATCGCCATTACCCTGGGCCTGGTGGCCGTGGGCGCAGCGATGGCGATTTTCCTGGCCAACCGCAAGTCTTTTGCCTTGGTCGAAGGTGTGGCGCGGATGCAAGAAAACGCCCGTTTTGCGGTGGACATGCTCAGCCGTGACATCCGCGAGGCGGGCAATGCGGTATGCGGCGGAAACTTAACTTCGGTCAATATCGTTAGCCCGAACGTTCCCTCGGGAAACGCCTGGGCGACCTGGGATCGCGGATTGGTCGGCGATGACTGGAATTCAGGCTTTTCCGCGCCTACCGGAAGCAGCCCTTTGCAAATTGCCAATACGGACTCGCTGTTGCTCTGGAGCGCAAGCAGCGGCGGCACACCGATCCAGATCACCCAGCACACTATCAACACCGGAACTTTCACTGCCTCCACCACCCCAGGGTATATCCCGGACGATGTGGTCACAGCCTGCGACGGGTCGCAGTTGGTGACTTTTGTCGTGGGCTCGGTGACCAACCAAACGGTGGGTTATTCAAATGGTGCATCGCTCACGAAAGCAATCGCGGCTGGAGGTTTTTTAAATACCCTGAGCGCAGAGCTATGGTACGTGGGGCAGAGCACAACGGGCGCTGCCAGCTCCTTGCGCCGCATCAGCAGGAGCAAAACGACGGGTAGCACGAAGAACGACGAAATGGTCGAGGGCGTGACCAACATGCAAATCCAATACCTGGTGGGTGACGCCACCGGCGCGCCTGCAGCCACGGCCTATGTAGACGCCGCCAGTGTTACTGACTGGACCAAAGTCATCGCCGTGCGTGTCACCCTGAGTCTGGCCACGCAAGACAGCGTGGGCACCACGGGCAGCGCCAACACAACGGTAAGCCGCACCGTGCCCCTTGCCGTTGGCATCAAAAGGCGCTTGCCATGAGCCAGCACCGTCGCCCCCTGCGCCCAGCCCAGGCTCTGCGCCGCCAGGGCGGCATTGCGCTGTTGGTCGTGCTCATCATGGTGCTGTTAGTCACGCTGGCCGGCATTGCCGCAGTGCGCACCCTGGTGGTGGAAGAGCGCATGGCCTCCAACAGCCTGGACCGCAATCTGGCCATGCAGTCGGCCGAGCGCGTGCTGCGTGAAGCCGAGGACGTCGCGCTGGCGCAGTCGATAGCAACGCCTTTCAATGTTGGGTTTTCCGCCGGCAAGAACAACAACGGTACTGTGGATGCAAGCTTGGCCAACGGAAGCTATAC
>CANGHQ010000290.1 GCA_947453585.1 Burkholderiales bacterium
CATGGAAATTTTTGACTACGACAATATTCTTCTGCTGCCACGCAAATGCCGCGTGGAAAGTCGCTCTGAATGTGACGCCGGTGTAGAACTCGGCGCGCGCCGCTTTCGCCTGCCGGTGGTGCCTGCCAACATGAAAACCGTGGTGGACGAACCCATCTGCGTCTGGCTGGCGCAAAACGGCTACTTTTACGTCATGCACCGTTTTGACCTGGACAATGTGCGCTTTGCCCAGGACATGGCGGCCAAAGGCTTGTACGTCTCCATCTCACTGGGCGTCAAAAAGGCCGACTACGACACCGTAGACCAATTCGTCGCCCTGGGCCTGACGCCCGACTACATCACCATCGACATTGCCCATGGGCACGCCGACAGTGTGAAAAACATGATTACCTGCCTGAAGGAAAAGCTGCCAGGCAGCTTCATCATCGCGGGCAACGTGGGCACGCCCGAGGCGGTGATTGACCTGGAAAACTGGGGCGCCGACGCCACCAAGGTCGGCATCGGCCCGGGCAAGGTGTGCATTACCAAGCTCAAAACCGGCTTTGGCACCGGCGGCTGGCAGCTCAGCGCGCTCAAGTGGTGCGCGCGCGTGGCTACCAAGCCCATCATTGCCGACGGCGGCATCCGCGACCACGGCGACATTGCCAAAAGCATCCGCTTTGGCGCGTCCATGGTGATGATCGGCTCGCTGTTTGCCGGCCACGAAGAGTCGCCCGGCCAAACCGTCGAAGTGGACGGCAAGCTCTACAAGGAATACTACGGCTCGGCCAGCGACTTCAACAAGGGCGAATACAAGCACGTTGAAGGCAAACGCATTCTGGAAGCCATCAAGGGCAAGCTGGCCGACACGCTGGTCGAGATGGAGCAAGACGTGCAAAGCTCGATCAGCTACTCGGGCGGCAAAAAACTGATGGACATCCGCAAGGTCAACTACGTGACCCTGGGCGGCGACAACGCCGGTGAACATTTGCTGATGTAAGGACGCCACCATGAAAGTCGCTGTTCTCGGCCTGGGCCTGATGGGCCTGCCCATGGCGCGCCGCCTGTGCCAAGCCGGTCTGGAAGTGCATGTCTGGAACCGGACTGCCGCCAAGGCCGCGCCCCTGCTGGGCCTGGGCGCCACAGCCCACGCCAGCGCCGCGCAGGCTATTGCGCAAGCCGACCTGACCATCACCATGCTCGAAGATGGCGACGTGGTCGAGTCCGTGCTGCTCGATCCGCACAACCTGGCGGCCTTGCGCCGGGGCAGCTTGGTGGTCGATATGTCGTCGATAGCGCCTGCGCAAGCCCGCGCCCACGCGCAGGCATTGCAGGCCGTGGGCGTGCGCTACCTGGACGCGCCGGTATCCGGCGGCACCCTGGGCGCCGAACAAGGCACGCTAGCCATCATGGCCGGTGGCGCACAAAGCGATTTGGAAGAAGCCATGGAGGCACTGGCGCACTTGGGACGCGCCACGCTGGTCGGACCCCACGGCTGCGGCCAACTGGCCAAGCTGGCCAACCAGATGATTGTGGGCATCACCATAGGCGCGGTGGCTGAAGCACTGCTGCTGTGCGACAAAGGCGGCGCCGACATGGCCAAGGTCAAAGAGGCGATCACCGGAGGCTTTGCCGACAGCCGCATTCTGCAAGTCCACGGCCAGCGCATGGTGGAGCGCGACTTTGCACCGCGCGGGCGCATGAGCGTGCAACTCAAAGACATGCGCAACGCCATGGCCACAGCGGGCGAACTCGGTTTTGACGCGCCGGTGACGGGCCTGCTGGAGCAGCTCTACGCTGACGCAAACAAAAACGGCCTGTCCGGTTTGGATCAGGCCGCTTTGTTTGTAGAACTGGCCCGCCGCAACGGCATGGCCTGAACTACCAACCCGCTCGCGCGGGATTAGTCTGCGTTGCGCGTAGGACGCTTTTTGGCGTCACGGGGCACAAACACCTTGCCGCCGTTGCCTGGCTTGGCAAAGCCGGTGGGCTTGCCAAAAGCAGGCTTGCGGGCTGCAAAGTCGCCGCGCGGCGCGCCGAAATCACCACGGGGGGCGAAATCTGCACGGGGTGCGTCGTTGCGGGGTGCAAAGTCACCACGTGGGGCGAAATCACCGCGCGGGGCAAAGTCACCACGGGGTGGGAAGTTGCCACGCGGCGCTGCGTTGCCTGGGTTGTGACCAGGGTTATGGCCCGAGTTGAAACGGTCGTTGAAACCGCCCTTGCGCTCGTAGCTAAAACCTTCGCGTGCCGCGCCGCTGAAGTCACGCGAATTTCCGCCGAAATCACGGTTGCCACCGGCAGGCGCACGGTCGGCAAAGCCACCGCGGTTGCCACCAAAGCCGCCTTCACGCGGGCCGCTGCTGAATTTGCGATCGCGGTCGCCGCCGCCATTGCGTCCACCAAAACCGGCGCTCGGGCGCGATTCGGGCATGCGTTGCTGTGGCTCCAAACCTGGCACCACTTCGGACTTGATGGGCTGGCGGGTATAGGCTTCGATGTCAAAAATCTTGCGGCGGTCGCGCATTTCGGCAAAGGTAATTGCCAAGCCATCGCGCCCGGCGCGGCCCGTGCGGCCAATGCGGTGGGTGTAATCCTCGGCCTTCATCGGCAAGCCGAAGTTAAACACGTGGGTAATGGTGGGCACGTCAATACCGCGCGCAGCCACGTCGGTGGCGACCAAAATTTGCACATGGCCTTGGCGCAGGGCCATCAGGCGGCGGTTGCGCAGACCCTGGCTCAGGGCGCCGTGCAAGGCCACAGCGTCAAAGCCGTCTTGTTGCAAGTCGTTGGCCAAGCCGTCGCACTCGATTTGCGTGCTGGCAAAAACGATGGCCTGGTTGATACCGGTGTCACGCAGCCAGTGGTCCAGCAGCTTGCGCTTGTGTTGGGCGTTGTCGGCCCAAAACAGCACTTGCTTGATGTTGGCGTGCTTTTCTTGCGGGCTGTCGATGGTGATGCGCTGGGGTTCGCGCATCACACGGGCAGCGAGCTGCTGAATGCGTGGCGCAAAGGTGGCGCTGAACATCATGGTTTGCTTGCGGTCAATGGTCAGCTGGTTGATCTCGGCCAAATCGTCCGAGAAACCCAGGTCCAGCATGCGGTCGGCTTCGTCCACCACCAAGAACTGCACTTGGTCGAGCTTGATCTGCATCGAACGCTGCAGGTCCAACAAACGGCCGGGCGTTGCAACCACCAGATTGGCGTTTTGCAGCTTGGCGATTTGCAGTTGGTAAGGCATGCCACCCACGATGTTGGCAACGCGCAGGCCACGGCAATGCTGCACCAGGTCAATCGCGTCGTGCGCGACTTGCTGGGCGAGTTCGCGGGTGGGGCAAACGATCAGGGCGCCGGGTGTGGGCGCCTTGAAGTTGCGGGGGTTGGTTGGGTCTTTGCGCTTGGAGCGCTTGGGGGCGGCTTCGCCTTTGGCAGCGGCGTCGGCCACGGCTTCTTCGTATTCCAGGCGCTCGGCTTCTTCGGCGTCGGCGGCTTGCTTGAGCAAGGTGTGCAACACCGGCAGCAAGAAGGCGGCAGTCTTGCCGCTTCCGGTCTGGCTGGAAACCATCAAGTCGATGTAGGTGGCGGTTTTTGCGCTCGCAGCAGCGGTGGGCAATGCCAGCGGAATCACCTTCATTTGCACGGCGGTGGGTTGGGTGTAACCCAAGTCTTTACAAGCCTGCA
>CANGHQ010000291.1 GCA_947453585.1 Burkholderiales bacterium
AAATGGCAATTTTGGGCACCAAAAACCAGCTATGAAAGCCCAGTTTGCGCCCGTCGTCCACGATCACAATCGCGCCGCGCGCCACCTCGCTGCCGGTGCCCGCCGTGGTGGGCACCGCGATCAGGGGCAATACGCGGTCGGTGATTTTGGGGCTGCCGCCCTCAATGGTGGCGTAGGTTTTGAGCGGCCCCTCGTGCGTGGCGGCAATGCAGGCGCCCTTGGCCAAGTCCAGGCTAGAGCCTCCGCCCACGCCAATGAGGCCGTCGCAGCCTTCTTTATGCAAGAGCGCCACGGCGGCGCGCACGGCGGCTTCGGTCGGGTTGGAGGGCGTTTGGTCAAACACCGCATACGGGTGGTCGCCCAGCGCGGCCAGCGCCCGGTCCAGCACACCGGCGGCGCGCACCCCGGCGTCGGTGACGATGAGCGGCTTGCGCATGCCGACGCGTTCGCACTCGGCGCGCAGGGTAGAAATGGCGCCGAAATCCAGGTTGACCTGGGTGATGTAGTTGATGATTGCCATAGGGTGCGTCCGAGTTGAACCGTTAAGATGGTGCCACTTTACCCTGCCATTCTGGTGCGCCCGGATACTTAGGCGACGCGGCGCAGGGTTGATGCCAACCACCCCCTTCAGGAACCCCCGTTCATGTCCAACGCCTCTCCCCTGTCCCTGCTCAAAGACCCCAGCCTGCTTAAAACCGACGCCCTGATTAACGGGCAATGGGTTGCAGGCACCAGCCGCTTTGACGTGCTTGACCCCGCCACCGGCCACAAACTGGCCGACGTGGCCAACCTGGGCCCCGCCGAGACCGAGGCCGCCATTGCTGCCGCCAACGCCGCCTGGCCGGCCTGGAAGGCCAAGACCGCCAAAGAACGCAGCGCCATCATGCGCAAGTGGTTTGATTTGCTCATGGCCAACCAAGACGACCTGGCGCGCATCATGACGGCCGAACAAGGCAAGCCTTTTCCTGAGGCCAAGGGCGAAATCGCCTATGGCGCGAGTTTTGTTGAGTGGTTTGCCGAAGAGGCCAAGCGCGTCAACGGCGAGACCCTGCCCCAGTTTGACAACAACCGCCGCCTGATGGTGCTCAAGCAGCCCATCGGCGTGTGCGCCGCCATTACGCCCTGGAACTTTCCGCTGGCCATGATCACCCGCAAGGTGGCCCCCGCCCTGGCTGCCGGCTGCCCGGTGATCATCAAACCGGCCGAACTCACGCCCCTGACCGCGCTGGCCGCGGCTGAGTTGGCGATTCGCGCCGGCATTCCGGCGGGCGTGCTCAATATGGTGACGGCAGACGCCGACAACTCGATCGCCGTGGGCAAGGTGATTTGCGCCAGCGACGTGGTGCGCCACCTGAGCTTTACCGGTTCTACCGAAGTGGGCCGCATTTTGATGTCGCAAAGCGCGCCCACGGTCAAGAAAATGTCTTTGGAGCTGGGAGGCAACGCGCCCTTTATCGTGTTTGACGATGCCGATATCGCCTCAGCCGTTGAAGGCGCGCTGGCCAGCAAATACCGCAACGCCGGCCAAACGTGCGTCTGCGCCAACCGCTTTTATGTGCAAGCCGGGGTGTACGACCAGTTTGTGGCCCAGTTCACCGCCCGGGTCAAACTCATGAAAGTAGGCAACGGCTTTGACGACGGCGTGGCCCAGGGCCCGCTGATCGAAGACGCGGCCATCGCCAAGGTCAAGCGCCATGTGGCGGACGCGGTTGCCAAGGGCGGCAAGGTGGAAACCGGCGGCAATGCGCTGCACGGCCAGTTTTTTGAGCCCACCGTCATCTCGGGCGCCACGGCTGATATGGCCTGCGCCCGCGAAGAAACCTTTGGCCCGTTTGCGCCCATCTTCAAGTTCGACAATGAGCAAGAAGCCATCGACGCGGCCAACAACACCGAGTTTGGGCTGGCCAGCTACTTTTACAGCCGCGACATCGGTCGCATTTACCGCGTGGCTGAGGCGCTGGAATACGGCATGGTCGGCATCAACGTGGGCATTTTGGCGACCGAGCACGTGCCTTTTGGTGGCGTCAAGCAGTCCGGCCTGGGCCGCGAGGGTTCGCACTGGGGCATGGACGACTACCTCGAAATGAAATACCTGTGCATTGGGGATGTGCTGAAGTAAGCCGCTTCACCGCCCGTCAAGCCTGGCGCCGCCTGGGGAGAGATCCCCGGCGGCGTTTTTTATTGCCGCACGGGCACCCGGGGTATTAACTTGCATGGCAATAGTTGCCTAGGCATGCAATACAATTAGCCTCATGGTTAACCCTAATCAAGCCGCCTTTTACGACCTGGACAACTACCGCCCCGAGGACAGCGTGGGCTACCTCATGCGCCTGATTTTGAGCAGCATGGCCCATGGCGTGGACGCGCAGCTGGCGGACTCGGACCTGACCAACGCCCAGTGGCTGCCGATGCTCAAGCTGCACCAGGGCCACGCATCCACCGTGGCTGAACTGGCGCGGGCCTGCAATCTGGACGCTGGCGCCATGACCCGGCTGCTTGACCGCATGGAGGCCAAGGGCCTGTGCAAGCGCATCCGGTCCGAGACCGACCGCCGGGTGGTCAATATTGCGCTCACTGACACCGGGCGCGACGTGGCCCAAGGCATTCCCGGCGTCTTGTGCACCGTGCTTAACCAGCACCTGACCGGCCTGAGCGCCGACGAATTTTCCACGCTCAAAAGCCTGCTCCAGCGCATGCTGGCCAATACCAGCCAGGCGAGTGCCGCGCACACGCCTCTGGCCTTTTTATCGCAAGGCGCCGACTGCGCCCCTGCCCCACTTTCATCTACGCCCTCAGGAAACCCCGATGCCCTTTAGTCTTTTTTCTCCCGCGCCTGCGCCCTTGTGCCGCGGTGCGGCCTTGGTCGCCCTGGCGCTTGGCCTGGGCGGCTGCGCCAACTTTGCCGGTATTGGCCCCAAAGCGCGCATGACCGAGCCGCAGGCTTTGGGTTTGGGCAGCGCCGCGACGCAGGCTGCGCCAGCATCCACGGCGCCCGCCGTGCCCGCACCTGCATCAGTAGTGGCCAGCCCCACCTGGTGGACGCGTTTTGGCGACGCGCAACTTGACGCACTGGTGCAGCAAGCGCTGCAAAACCACCCCAACCTGCGCATCGCTCAGGCCCGTGTGGCGCGCGCCCAGGCGCTAAACGACACCATCGCCAGCACCGAGCTGCCCAACGTGACCGGCGCGGTAGACGCCACACGCCAGCGCTTTAGCGCCAACAGCATCTACCCGCCCCCGCTGGCCGGAGGCGTCTACGAGACGGCGAACGCCCAAATTACGGCCGGCTACGAATTCGACCTGTTCGGCAAAAACCGCGCTGCCCTGGACGCGGCGCTGGGCCAGGTGCGGGCGGCCCAGGCCGATGCGCAAGCCGCCGAACTGCTGCTGGCCACGCAGGTGACGCGCAGCTATTTCACGCTGCTGCGCATCAACGCGCTGCAAGCATTAGCCCAACGCAATCTGGCCCAGCGCGAGCAGCTGCTGGCACTGGTGCAGTCGCGCCTGGCGGCTGGCCTGGACAGCCCCACCGAGTTGCGCAACAGCGAAGCCAGCCTGCCTGAGATTCGCCAATACGCAGAAAGCCTGCGCGAGCAAGCGGCGTTGACGCGCAACGCCCTGGCTGCGCTGACCGGCCAGCCCTTGG
>CANGHQ010000292.1 GCA_947453585.1 Burkholderiales bacterium
ACCCACCCAGTACCTGTTTGCCTGCGCGCCGCTGACCGAGGCGCGCTACTCGATAGAGGCCGCGCTGCCCAGCGCCCCCGAGGCCAAAAGCCTGGGCATTGGTCGCAACGAGCCCTGTTTGGTGATTACCCGCTGCACCGTGAGTGGGGCGCATGTGGCCAGCCAGGCGCGCCTGGTCTACCCCGGCATGCGCTACAGCCTGCGCGGCAACTTTGCGCTATGAGCTGGCACACCGTAGCCCTGGCGGACGTGGCGCCCAGCGCCTGGAAAAACGGCGGCGGCACCACCCGCGAGCTGCTGGCCTGGCCTGGTCCCGCCGACTGGGTGTTTCGCCTGTCGGTGGCCGAGGTGCAGGCCGATGGCCCGTTCTCCAGCTTTGTGGGCGTGCAGCGCTGGTTTGCGGTGCTCTCGGGCGCGGGCGTGCGGCTGCAAGTGGGTGCCTTAGCGCCTTATGAAGTACACGTGCTGACTTCGGTCAGCGCGCCTTTTTGCTTTGACGGCGCGCTGCCGGTAGATTGCACGTTGATCGATGGCGCCACCCAAGACTTCAACCTCATGGTGCGCACCGACCAGGCCCGCGCGCAGATGCAACGCGTGGCTGGCAAGCTGCAAACCGAAGGCGCGGGTGCGCGCACCGTGGCCGTGTGGACGGGCGAGGCAGGCGCTGCGCTCTGGCTGGGGCAAGAATGCACGCCCGTGGGCGCGCGCACGCTGGCCTGGCAGTCGCTGCCCGCCGGTGCGGCCCTTGAAGTAATTGCCGCTGATGCTTTGTTTATGGAGATCCAACCATGTCCCTGACGCTATGGCACCACTGCACGCTGGCCACGCTGCAAGCAGACGCGGGTCAGACTGACGTTGCGCAGCCCTACGGCCTGGTGCCCGATGGCGCCCTGGTCGTGCAGGGCGCCACCCTGAAATGGGTGGGCCCGCTGGCTGAATTGCCCGAGGCCCTGCGCGCCCAATGCAGCACGCAGCACGACGCCGGTGGCGCGCTGATTACCCCAGGCCTGGTTGATTGCCACACGCATCTGGTCTATGGCGGCGACCGCGCGGCAGAGTTTGAGCAGCGCCTGCAAGGCGTGGGCTACGAAGAAATCGCCCGCCAGGGTGGCGGCATTGCGTCCACCGTGCGCGCCACGCGTGCGGCCAGCGCCCCAGAACTCCAGGCCAGCGCCGCGCGGCGCCTGCGCCATCTGTTGGCCGAGGGCGTGACCACCCTTGAGATCAAATCGGGCTACGGCTTGGCGCTGGAGCACGAGCGCAAATGCCTGCAAGTGGCGCGCGCCTTGGGCGCCGAGCACGCAGTGGCCGTGCGCACCACCTTTTTGGGCGCCCACGCCTTGCCCCCCGAATTTGCCGGCCAAAGCGACGCCTATATGGACGCGGTGCTGCGCATGCTGCCCGTCTTGCACGCCGAGGGCTTGGTAGACGCGGTAGATGCGTTTTGCGAGCGCATTGCCTTTAGCCCCGCGCAAACCGCGCGCCTGTTTGAAGCGGCGCGCGCCCTGGGCCTGCCGGTCAAGCTGCACGCCGAGCAGTTGAGCGACAGCGGCGGCGCGCAGCTTGCTGCCAGTTTTGGCGCCTTGAGCTGCGACCACCTGGAATGGTTGTCCGAAGAAGGCGCTGCCGCCATGGCACAGGCCGGCAGCGTGGCCGTGCTGCTGCCCGGCGCCTTTTACTTTTTGCGCGAAACCAAGCTGCCGCCCATGGACATGCTGCGCCGCCACGGCGTGCCCATGGCCGTGTCCACCGACTGCAACCCCGGCACTTCGCCTTGCACCTCGCTCTTGCTCATGCTCAATATGGCGTGCACGCTGTTTCGCCTCACGCCCGAAGAAGCGCTGGCCGGCGTCACCCGCCATGCCGCGCAAGCGCTGGGCCTGAAAGACCGGGGCGTGCTGGCCCCCGGCATGCGCGCCGACTTTGTGCTGTGGGACGTGAGCCACCCCGCCCAACTGGCCTACGCGCTGGGCGCCAATCCGCTGATCCAAACCGTTTTTGAAGGCCAAGTGCGATGACCGCTTCCCCAAGCTTCTCCTTACGCCAAGGCACGTCGCCGCTCTTGGTCAGCATGCCGCACATTGGCACCCACATTCCGCCCGGGTTGCGCGCGCACTATGTGCCGCGTGCATTGGCGCTAGAGGACACCGACTGGCACCTCGAGCGCCTGTACGACTGTGTGCCCCAGCTCGGCGCCAGCCTGCTGTGCGCGCAGATCAGTCGCTATGTGATTGACCAAAACCGCCCGCCCGACGACGCGCCCATGTACCCCGGCGCGTCCAACACCGAGCTGTGCCCCACGCGCTTTTTTACCGGCGAGCCCCTGTACCAAGACGGCTGCGCCCCCGCCGCGCCGGAGCGCGCGCGCCGCCGCAGCCTCTACTGGGAGCCCTACCACCAGGCGCTGCAGGCCGAGTTGGCGCGCATCACCGCCATCCATGGCTACGCCTTGTTGTGGGACGCGCACAGTATTCGTTCGCAGATTCCCTGGCTGTTTGAAGGCGTGCTGCCCGACCTCAACATCGGCACGGCCAGCGGCCAAAGCGCGGATGCGTCCATCGCCCAGGCCGTGCAGGCGGTGTGCGCGGATGCGCCGCAAACCAGCCATGTGCTCAACGGCCGCTTCAAGGGCGGCTACATCACCCGCCACTACGGCGCGCCAGATCGCCATGTGCACGCGGTGCAGCTAGAGATGTGCCAAAGCCTGTACATGCACGAGACCGCGCCCTATGCCTATGCGCCAGAACGGGCGCAGCAGATTCAACCCCAGTTGCAAGCCATGCTGGCCGCTGCGCTGCAGGCGTGCAAGGACTTGTATGCGCCCCACTGACACCCGCTTTTTTGCGCCCCAGGCCTGGGTTAACGGCGCTTGGGCTTATGACGTGCTGCTGACGGTTGATGCCACCGGCCACTGGTCTGGCATCGCGCCGGGCGCCACGTTTGAGCAGCGCGCTGGTGCGCAGTTGCTGGCTGGGCCGGTGTTGCCAGGCGTGGTCAACGCCCACAGCCACGCCTTTCAGCGCGCCATTGCCGGTCTGACTGAGCAGCGCAGCGCAGCCACCGGTGCGAACACGGGCACCAGCAGCGATGATTTTTGGAGCTGGCGCGAGCGCATGTACGCCGCAGCCCTGCGCATTTCGCCCGAGCAGCTCGAGCACATTGCCGCCTTGCTTTACACCGAGCTGCTGGCCGGCGGCTACACCCAGGTCTGCGAATTCCATTACCTGCACAACGCCGCTTTTGGTGCGCCAGCCGCCCCGGCGCTCGATATGTCCATGGCCCTGGTGCGCGCAGCGCAGCGCGTGGGCATGGGTATTACGCTGTTGCCCACGCTGTACATGCGCTCGGGCTTTGGTGTTAGCACCTTGCGCACCGACCAGCAGCGCTTTGCGTCCACGCCCGCATCCATCTGCCGCCTGGTGGACGATGTGCAAGCCCAAACCCGGGGCATGGCGCAGGTGAACGTGGGCGTGGCGGTGCATTCGCTGCGCGCCGCCGACGCGCCAGCGATCGCCGAGCTGGCGCAGTTTGCTCGTAATCGCGGCCTGCCGGTGCACATCCACATCGCCGAGCAAGAGCAGGAAATTAAGGATTGCATCGCCCACACCGGGCAGCGCCCGGTGCAGTGG
>CANGHQ010000293.1 GCA_947453585.1 Burkholderiales bacterium
CGTCGCCCCGGCCAGGGCACCACTGGCCACTTCTGTGAATTGCTGGCCCGCAACCGTATGTCCCGCGTACAGGCTGGCGCCACGCCAGTAGAAGGCTAGCCGACGCGATAAAACCAAATGTGGACTTCGGCCCCCCTCTCTCGCCCGCTGGGCGAGAGAGGGGTTGGGGGAGAGAGTGGGCAAACACGCCAGGCATGCACCTGCCAAACACCTACCGAGCCAAGGGCGTGCGCCTAATGCGCCCCTGCCGCCGCGTCCGCCGCACTGGGTGCTTGCGGGCCACTGCCGGGCGCAGCAGGCGGCGCCATACGCACCCGCTTGGCAAACCAGATGGTCGGGATCAGGAGCATGAAAATCACCGCCGAGCCCATGAAGATGTCATTGGCCGCCAGCATAAAAGCCTGCTGATCGACCAAGCGGTTGATGGTGGCCAGGCTTTGCGCGTTGTTCAGCCCTAAGGATGACAAACCGCCCAGAGCGCTGGTCGTCGCCTGGCTGCCCAGGTTCACCGATTCGACGATTTGCGCGTGGTGCACCGCCGCCCGGTCTTGCCAGAGCGTGATGGTGATCGAGGTGCCAAAGGCGCCGCCCACAATCCGCATGAAGTTGGACAAGCCCGAAGCCGAGGCCATTTGCGCCGGTGGTATGCCGCCCAGCGTAATGCTGCTCAAAGGGATAAAGAAAAACGCCACTGCCACGCCCTGCACGATGGTGGGAACCATGATGGTGAAAAAATCCGCCTGCGTGTTGAAGTGCGCGCGCATCAGCAGCACCAGCGCAAACATCACAAAGGCAAACGTGGCCAGCATGCGCGGGTCGGTCTTTTGCACGTTTTTGCCTACGATGGGCGAGAGCAAGATGGCAAACAAGCCCACGGGCGCCAGCAGCATGCCGGCCTGGGTCGAGGTGTAGCCCATGAACTGCTGCAGCCACAGTGGCAGCAGCACCAGGTTGCCAATGAACAGGCTGTAAGCGATGGCCAGGCAAATGGAACCCACTCGGAAGTTGCGCAGTTTGAGCAAACGCAAGTCCACCACCGGGTGCTTGTCGGTCAGTTCCCACGCGATAAAAAACGCCCCGCCAATCAGCGCCACTAAGCCTAGGGTAATGATCTCACCCGAGTGGAACCAGTCCAGCTCTTTGCCCCGGTCGAGCATGATTTGCAAGGCCGCCACGGCCAGCACCAGCAGGGTCAGGCCCATGGTGTCAATCGGCAGCTTGTGGGTGGGGGTTTCGCGCTTTTTGTAAATCGTCCAGGTAATGAACGCGGCCAAAAAGCCCACGGGGATGTTGATGTAAAAAATCCAGCCCCAGTGCATATTGTCCGTAATCCAGCCGCCCAAGAGCGGCCCCATCACGGGCGCCACCAGCGTGGTCATGGCCCACAGCGCCATGGCCAGCCCGGCCATGGCCGGTGGATAGCTCGACAGCAGCAGCGTTTGCGCCAGCGGCATCATGGGCCCGGCGACAAAGCCTTGCAGCGCGCGCATGGCGATCAGCGTGGACATATTGGGTGCCAGACCGCACAGCCAGGACGCGATCACAAACAACAGAACGCTGGCAGTAAACAAGCGCACTTGGCCAAAGCGCTGCGACAGCCAGCCGGTCAGCGGCACGGCAATCGCGTTGGCCACGCCAAAGCTGGTGACCACCCAGGTGCCCTGGTTGGGGCTCACGCCCAAGTCACCGGCAATCGCGGGCAGGGACACATTGGCAATCGACGAGTCCAACACGTTCATGAAGGTGGCGGCCGACAGCGCAATCGTGCCCCACATGCGCGCTGCGCCTTGCAGGGGTTGGTTTTGCGCAAACGAGGGCGCTACCGGAGCGGGCGCTGCTACCGGCGCAGGCGCGCTGTCTGCGGCTGGATTAGCTGCGCTCATGGAGCGGTGCCGTTGCGGCCCCGGCCGGCGTTGGCGGCGATGGTGCGGCTGATCTCAGCCGTTGCTTGTTCGACCAGCATGGCGTACACGTCGGTTTGCACGCTCGATGTTGCGCGGGGCGCGTCCGACAGCGCCTTGCCGTCTTGCTGGGTCACGTCTACGGTGGCTTCCATGGACAGGCCCACGCGCAGCGGGTTGGCTGCGACTTCTTTGGCGTCCAGCGCCACGCGCACTGGCACACGCTGCACCACCTTGATCCAGTTGCCCGTGGCGTTTTGCGCAGGCAAGAGCGAAAACGCAGCGCCCGTACCAGCGCCCAGACCGGCCACGGTGCCTTTGTATTCCACGTGCTTGCCGTACAGGTCGGCGGTCAGTGTCACGGGTTGGCCGATGCGGATGTTGCGCAATTGCACTTCCTTGAAGTTGGCGTCCACCCACAGGGTGTCAAGCGCAATCACCGACATCAGCGGCGTGCCGGCGGCCACGCGCTGGCCGAGTTGCACCGTGCGCTTGGCCACAAAACCGTCCACCGGGGCGGGCAGGGCGGCGCGGTGCAGCGCCAGATAGGCCTCGCGCATCTTGGCGGCGGCGGCTTCTACGCTGGGGTGGTTTTCTAGCTTGGTGCCGTCAGTCAGCGTCTGGTTGCTGCCCAACTGGTCGCGGGCCGTGGCCACTGCGGCTTTGGCAGCGGCCAAGGCACTTTGGGCTTGTGCGAGTTGCGACTGGGTATGCGCCAGCTCTTCCTTCGACACCGCGCCGTTGCCCACCAGCGACTGGCGCCGGGCCAAGTCGTCGCTGGCGCGGGTAACTTCGGTTTGGGCTTTGGCCACATCGGTGTCGCGCACGCTGATTTGCGCTTCTAGCGTCTGGTTATTGGCATACAGGCCGCGCACTTGGCGCACCGCCTGGGCCAAGTTGGCCTGGGCCAGTTGCAGCGCCACTTTGGCGTCGGCCGGGTCGAGTTGCACCAGGGGCTGGCCGGCTTTGACGAAGTCGGTGTCGTCGGCCAGGATGGCCGTGACCGTGCCGCCGATTTGCGGCGTGATCTGGATGACGTTGCCCTGGACATAGGCGTTGTCGGTGGATTCCTGGTGGCGCCCCTCAAACCAGGTGTAGCCGCCGTAGGCCAGACCGATCAGGACGACCAGACCGACCACGGTCAGGGCTTTTTGGCGTGCGCCGGGTGCTTGTGCGGCAGGGGTGTTGGGGGCTGTGCTCATGGGGTGTGCTCTTGAATCTTGAAAATGGGGGTAGAACTAAAAAATGTGAAGGGGCTCAGGGCGCGGTGACGCTGCCGCCGGTGGCGCGTAGCAGTTGGGCCTGGGCGTCCAGGGTGCGGGCGGCCAGGTCGATGGCCTGGCGCTCTTGGGCCAGCACCGCCGACTGGGCGTTAAGCACATTGGCGCGGCTGCTCAGGCCAGCGGCAAAGCGCTGCGCCGCAATGTCTTGCAGGGTCTGGGCGGCGGCAAGGCCGAACTGCTGTTCCTGGCTTTGGCGGGCAATAGATTGCAGCGTGGTGATCTGGTCGGCCACTTCGCGCACCGCCTCAATCACCAGTGCGTTGTAGGACTCGACGGCCACGTCCACATCGGCGGCGCGGCCCTTGAGCTGCGCACGCAATCGTCCGCCGTCAAAAATCGGCAGACGTATGGCCGGGCCCACGCCCCATTGCTCGCTGCCCGCCTTGGAGATATTGCCAAAGCCAATGCTGTTCAAGCCTGCAAA
>CANGHQ010000294.1 GCA_947453585.1 Burkholderiales bacterium
CATAGGTGGCCGCCGCCGACGTGGCTGCGGCGGTGTTGAGCACGCCGGTGTAAATCACCCGCACCAGGTATTCTTTTTCCATCACCGCGTCTTCGCCAATGAGCTGGCGCGCCACCCGGCCGTCTTGCGTGAGCACCAACAGGCCAGTGGAATCAATGTCCAGCCGCCCGGCGGGCACCAGGCTTTTGAGCTGGCTGCCATGAAAGAAGAAGCGCGCGTTGTCCTCGGCCCAGCGGTTTTGCGGCTGCACCAGGGTAATGGCCGGCTCGTGGCCGTCTTCGGCCTGGCCGCTGACCAAGCCCAGGGGCTTGTTGATCAGCACCGTGACCAGATTGGCTTGCTGGCCCTTGGCCAGCTTGTCGATCTCTATCTTCACATCGGGCGCCACCTGCATGCCCATTTCCGCCACCCGGCCATCGACCTTGACCCAGCCTTTGCCGATCCATTCGTCGGCTTCGCGCCTTGAGGCCAGACCGAGCTCGGCCATGCGCTTGTTCAGGCGCAGCGTGCCGTTGGCGCCAATGGCTGCCGTATTGGTTTGGCCCACGGGAATGGGCGCACGGCTGCGGGTAGCCACGCGGGCGGCGGCAGGCGAGGGCGCGGGTGCCACTGCGGCTGCGGCCGGGCGCGGCGGAGGCGCTGCGCGCTGAAAAGCCTTGACCGGCACGGAAAGCAGGGGTTTTTTGGGAGTGGTGTCTGACATGAAGTAATTTATTGGGGCGCCAAAGTTGATGAAAGGCGTTTGGCGCCAGCCGGTAATACAGGGCGGGAATGGAGGGCGGTGGTGTAGGGCGATATTGTCGCGCTTAGCGCGGCTGCACTTGCGAGCGCAGGGCGGCCAGGTCCAGCACGCGCAGGCCGCCGTATTCCACGCGGATCGAACCCTGGGCTGCCAGCGCCGTCAGCGCCTCGTTCACCCGCTGGCGCGACAGGCCAATAAGGTAGGCCAATTCCTGCTGGGTAATGCGCAGCACCGCGCCCACACTGGGGTAGAGCACCGGGTTGAACAGCGCGGCCAAGCTGCGGGCTACGCGGGCGTCTGGGTTGTTCATGCGGTCAATCTCGCGTGCGGCAATAAATTGGCCCAGGCGTTCGTTGAGCTGGTTCATCACAAAGCGGTTAAAGCCAATGGAATGGTCGAGCAGCCAGTGAAAAGTGTCCACGTGCAGGCCGGCCACGCGGCTGGCGCGCAGGGCCTGGATGTTGTAGCGGTAGGCCTCGCGTTTGAGCGCGGTGCCTTCGCCAAACCAGCCGCCCGGCGGAATGCCGGTGTAAGTCATGGTTTGGCCCTGGGCGTTGTCGGTGCTCATTTTCAGCAGGCCGTCAATCACGCCAAACCAGTAAGTAGCCGGGCGGCCGGTGCGACACAGGGTGTCGCCCGGACTGGCGTCGGCCACCTTCAGGTCTTCGGCAGCCCGCTGGCGCTCGTCGGGCTTGAGCAGGTGAATCCAGGGAATGGCTTCAAGTTCGGCCTCGGTGAGCGGGCGGCGGCGTTGGTGCAGGCTGGTATCGGGGGACATAGGGCAAAAAAGGGCTTGGACTTGTCAAGTAGGTGTCAGATAGGGCGGGCTTTCCCGTTTTTGCTGTCAGTTAACAGAAAGTGAAGGGAAAACACCTAGACGATGGCGGATGCAATTGTCGTTCGAATGACAACTTAACGTCAAATGCAGTTCTACCATCAGCGCATATCAACGCCCTCTTGCGTGCATGGGGGCTTTTGCTGGTCATAAGGATTTGGGATGCAAACGACTTTTCCGCAACTTTTATTGCAACACGCAAGCCAGCGGCCCACGGCGGCGGCCATGCGTGAAAAGGAATACGGCATTTGGCAGACCCTGACATGGGCTGATCTGGCTGTGATGGTGGAGCAACTCGCCGGTGGCCTGCACCAGGCCGGGCTGCGCAAGGGCGACCACATGATCGTGGTGGGCGCCAACCGCCCCCGCCTGTACGCCACCATGCTGGCGGTGCAATCCTTGGGTGGCATTCCGGTGCCCTTGTACCAAGACGCGGCCGCTGCCGAATGTGTGTTCCCCATCGTCAACGCCGAAGTGCGCTTTGCCTTTGCCGAAGACCAGGAGCAGGTGGACAAGCTGCTTGAAGTGCGCGAAAAGTGCCCGTGCCTGACGCACATCTACTTTGACGACCCGCGCGGACTGCGCAAGTACGACGAGCCGGGCCTCGCAGCGATGGACGAACTGCAGGCCGCAGGCAAAGCCTTTGCGGCCATTCACCCCGATTTCTTCAAGGATGAGGTTGCCAAGATCAGTCCCTTCGACGTGGGCGCCATGTTTTTCACCTCGGGCACCACCGGCAACCCCAAGGGCGTGGTGCACACGCACGATTCCCTGCTCAACCGCGCCCGTGCGGGTGCCGAGTTTGACAAGCTCACCAACCAGGAAGAAGTGCTGGCCTACCTGCCCCCGGCCTGGATTGGCCAGAACATCTTCAGCTACGCGCAGTGGCTGTCGTGCGGCTACGTGGTCAACTGCCCCGAGTCCAGCGCCACCGCCACCATCGACCTGAAGGAGATCGGGCCGACGTATTACTTTGCGCCGCCGCGCGTGTTTGAAGGCCTGCTCACCAGCGTGATGATCCGCATGGAGGATGCGGGCTCCCTCAAGCGCGCCATGTTCCACGCCTGCATGCGCGTGGCCCAAAAAGTCGGACCGGCCCTAACCGACGGCAAGACCGTGGGTCTGTGGGACCGCTTGCTGTACGCCGTGGGCAACATCCTGGTGTATGGCCCCCTGCGCAACAACCTGGGCTTTAGCCGGGTGCGCGTGGCCTACACGGCGGGCGAGGCCATCGGGCCGGATTTGTTCACCTTCTACCGCTCGATTGGCGTCAACATCAAGCAGTTGTACGGTTCTACGGAGACGGCCGTGTTTGTCTGCCTGCAGCCCGACAACGAGGCCCGCGCTGACACCGTGGGCGTGCCGTGCGCTGGCGTGGAAATCAAGGTGGCCGACAACGGCGAGATACTGGTCAAGTCGCCGGGTCTGCTCAAGGAGTACTACAAAAATCCCGAAGCCACCGCCGAGGTCTTGAGTGCCGACGGCTGGTACCACACCAGCGACGCCGGTTTTATTGATGCGCACGGGCACCTGAAAATCATCGACCGCGTGAAAGACGTGGGCCGCATCCAGGGCGGCACCTTTGACGGCGCCATGTTTGCGCCCAAGTACGTCGAGAACAAGCTCAAGTTCTTCCAGCACATCAAGGAAGTGGTGGCCTATGGCGATGGTCGCGAGAAGGTCTGCGTGCTTATCAACATCGACTTCGACGCCGTGGGCAACTGGGCCGAACGCCGCAACCTGCCGTATGCGGGCTACACCGATCTGGCGCAAAAGCCCGAGGTCTACCAGCTCATCAAGGAGTGCGTGGAAAAGGTCAACGCTGACCTGGCCGATGACGTGTTGCTGGCCGGCTCGCAGATCAGCCGTTTCCTGGTCCTGCACAAGGAGCTGGACGCTGATGACGGCGAACTGACGCGCACCAACAAGGTCCGGCGCGGCTACATCGCCGAGCAGTACGACGTGCTGGTGGAGGCGCTGTACGGCGGCAGGACCGAACAGTTCGTGCAGACCCAGGTGAAGTTTGA
>CANGHQ010000295.1 GCA_947453585.1 Burkholderiales bacterium
TGCTGGTGATTCCGCTGCACCCGATGCTGCTGGACGTGTTGTTCACCTTCAATATTGCGTCAAGCGTGCTGATCATCATGATCGCCATCAAGATCCGCAAGCCTCTCGAATTTTCTGCCTTTCCTTCGGTGCTGCTTTTTGCCACCATGCTGCGCCTGGCGCTCAATGTGGCGTCCACCCGCGTGATTCTGGTCAACGGCCACGAAGGACACGAGGCTGCGGGCAAGGTGGTGGCGGCCTTTGGCGAGTTCGTCATTGGCGGCAACTACGTGGTGGGTTTCATTATTTTTGCGATCCTGATGATCGTGAACTTCTTTGTGGTGACCAAGGGTGCAGGCCGCGTCTCTGAAGTCAACGCCCGCTTTACCCTGGACGCCATGCCCGGCAAGCAAATGGCCATCGACGCCGATCTGAACGCCGGCGTGATCGACCAGGAAACCGCCAAAACCCGCCGCTCCGAGCTGGCGCAAGAGTCTGACTTCTTCGGTTCCATGGACGGTGCCTCCAAATTCGTCAGCGGTGACGCCATTGCCGGCCTGATGATTCTGATCATCAACTTGGTCGGCGGCCTGGCCATTGGCATTGGCCAGCACGGCTTGTCTTTGAGCGACGCCGGCCGTATTTACTCGCTGCTGACCATTGGCGACGGCCTGGTTGCGCAAATCCCATCCTTGCTGCTGTCGCTGGCCACCGCCATTGTGGTGACCCGTGTGACCACCACCGAATCCATGGCCGAGCAGGCCGGCACGCAGCTGGGCAATCCCACGGCGCTGTTTGTCACCTCGTCCATCATGGCCATTTTGGGCCTGGTGCCCGGCATGCCGCACCTGGTGTTCATCGTTTTGTCGGCGGGCGCCGCTGCCCTGGGTTTCATGGTACTGCGCCGCTCGGCGGCTGCCGGTGACTCGCCTGAGCAACTGGCCGCCGCCGCTGCGGCCATGCCCGAGCCAGTCAAGGAACTCGATTGGGAAGACCTGGACCAGGTGGACCTGGTGGGCCTGGAAATCGGCTACGGCCTGATTCCCCTGGTCAACGCCGAGACCGGCGGCCAGCTGATGACGCGCGTCAAGGGCGTGCGCAAGAAACTGTCGGCCGAACTGGGCTTTTTGATCCAGCCGGTGCGCATCCGTGACGCCCTGAGCATCGATCCCGACAGCTACCACATCGTGCTCAAAGGCGTGATCCGTGGCCGTGGCAAGATCAAAGTGGGCCGCGAAATGGCCATCAACCCCGGCCAGGTCTATGGCCCTCTCGAAGGCACGCCCACCCAAGAGCCCGCATTTGGCCTGGAAGCCGTGTGGATCGAGCCCTCGCAGCGCGACCATGCCCGCGCCCTGGGCTATACCGTGGTTGACGCGGCCACCGCCGTTGCCACCCATCTGAATAAAGTGCTGCGCGACAACGCCTCGGACCTGCTCAGCCACGACGAGGTGCAGCAGCTGCTCGACAAGTTGACCGCCAAGTCGCCCAAGCTGGTGGAAGACCTGGTGCCCGCCAAGCTCTCGCTGGGCGTGCTGACCCGCACCCTGCAAAGCCTGTTGAACGACGGCGTTTCGATCCGCGACATGCGCACCATCGTCGAGACCTTGTCCGAAGTCAGCGCCCGCACCCAAGACCCCGAACAACTGACCTCGCTGGTTCGCCCCCGCCTGGGCCGCATGATTGTGCAAGGCCTGGTGGACGACAAGGAAACCTTGCAGGTCATGACGCTGGACCCCGGCTTGGAGCAATTGCTGCACAACGTGCTGCAACAACAAGGCCAGGGCCAGAGTATGGTGATCGAGCCCGGACTGGCTGAGCGCCTGTTCAGCGCGCTGCGCGAAGGCGCCAAGGCGGTAGAAGACCTGGGCCACAGCGCCGTGCTGGTGGTGTCCCCCGCGATCCGCCCCTGGTTGTCCAAGTCGGTCCGCCACCGCGTGAGCGAACTCGTGATCCTGTCTTACGGCGAAATTCCGGACGACCAGTCGGTCAAGGTAATCCACACCGTACACGCCGAAACCAAAACCAACGAGGTTCGCCGCTAGGGGCGCGAGGCCCCTGCCGCCGCCCTGAGCCAGACCCCCCACATTCCAACCGAAGACTGCCATGGAACTAAAACGCATCCTCGCCAACGACACCAAGAGCGCCACCGAGCGCGCCATGGCGCTGTACGGCCGCAACGTGCTGGTGATCTCCAACCACACCGTGGGCGGCCAGACCGAGCTGATCGTGGCCCTGGACATTGATGAACAGACGCTGGACTCCACCGTCTCGCCCGCGCACCAAGTTACCCCGGTAGTGGCGCCTGCGTCTGCCACCCTGGCGTTTGCGCAGCATCTGGCCCACGCCCAGGCGCCCGGCAAAGAACTGCAAACCACCCGCCAGGAGCCTACGCTGGCCAAAGTGGATGACGAGCGCGACTACCTGCGCAGCCGGGAAATCATGGACCTGATCCGTGACGAACTCGCCAGCCTACGCCGCGAAATCAGCCTGAGCCAAAAAACCACCGGCTGGCAAGCCAGCCTGAACCTCTCGGCCGAAGTCGAAGACCTGATGACCTCGTTCACCCAGGCCGGCATGCCCACCGGCCTGCGCACCTTGCTGCTCGATACTGTTAAAGACATGCGCAGCGAGCATGAGGCGCTCTCAGCCGTGCGCAACCAGCTCGAAGACATTGCCCGCCGCCCCAGCCTGGCCCTGCCGCAAACCGGCGTGCACCTGATTGCCGGCCCCTCAGGTTCGGGCAAAACCATGATGGTGATGCGCCTGGCCAGCCAAGCCGCCGCCCAGTTGGGCGCCGATAAAGTCGCTATCGTCAGCTACCAGGACGACCGCACCGGCGCTTGGGCCCACACCCAGACCTTGGCGGCCCAGTCCGGCGTCGAATGCTTTCGCGCCGACACGCCAGCGGCGCTGGTGGCAGTGCTCAACCGCCTGAGCGACCGTGGCCTGGTGCTGATCGACAGCTCGGGCAGCCAGATGGCCGAACGCATTACCGAAGTGCAGACCGCTTGCCCTGCCTGCGAAACCCATGCGGTGGTCTCGGCCGACGCATCGTCTGCCACCTTGCGCCGCGTGCTGCGCAGCTCGGGCATCCGCTGGAACAGCCTGATGGTGAGTAAATTGGACGAGTCGGTCCAGCCCTGGCCTTTGGTCGAATTTCTCTGCGATAATTTTTTGTCGCTTTCTGCAGCGAGCGATGGGGCCCATGTCAACGCTTTGAAGCGTGACCTCAGCACCAGTGCTTTGGTAGAAATGGCAGTGGCCCAGTTGTCCCGTGCGCCCGAGTCCATTGCCCCTATCCAAGTGGCAAAACCCATGCCTATCAAACTGCAGCCACCGACACCGCGACTTTCAGCGCCCGCCAGCCCCCGTGGTTTGCGTGGGCCGTTCAATTGAGAAACTAGAAAAACACAATGCAAAAGTCAGTTCGTACAGAGGTCATTGGCATCGCCAGTGGCAAAGGCGGTGTGGGCAAAACCACCGTGGCCGTGAACCTGGCCATTTCCCTGAGCATGATGGGCCACCGCGTGATGCTGTTTGACGCCGACCTCGGTCTGGCCAATTCGCAGATCGCCCTGGGCTGCGCCTGCCCCTTTAACCTGAGCCACTTCATGAGCGGCCA
>CANGHQ010000296.1 GCA_947453585.1 Burkholderiales bacterium
AATTCAGCGCGCGCCCAGACCTTCAAAGCAGCTCGCCATCACCATGTCGATGATTTGCGCATCATCGTGCTGGCCGCCCATGCGCAGGAATTCGAGCACCGGGTCGCAGGCGCGCGCGTACAGCGTGTAAAGCACCGCAATGGCGGGCAGCGCCGGGTTCAGCAGGCCGTCGGCTTGGGCCGCTTCAATCCAGGCGCCCAGGCGGTCGCTCACATCTATCAGGCCGTCCATGTAGGCGGCGTCGGCCATCAGCTTGGCGCGCAGGGTGGAGTTTTGGCTGGGCAGCGAAGGCATTTCGCCGCGCAGCTTGAGCTCCATGGTCCAGCGCGCCACCGTGCGCAGCTGGTCCATGGGTGCCGCCGGGGGCAAGTCGCGCAGATAGCTTTGGGCGCGCTGCATCACCCGCACCATGGCGGCGGCGGCCAGGTCTTCCTTGCTGGAGAAATGCTTGTACAGGCTGGCCTTGGCAATGCCTACGTCGGCGGCCACTTCGTCCACCGTCATGGCCTCAAAGCCTTTGTCGGCCAGCAGGCGGCTGGCGGTCTGGATGATGGCGTCTTCGCGCGCCTGCAGCATCTGGGTCTTGAAAGAAACTTTGGCGGGCGCGGTGGAGTTCATGGCCACAGTTTAGCCGCCCAGTTTGTGTGACAAAGGGCTCGGCTGATTTATGACTGCACGGTATTTTTGAAGAGCACGCGTCGTGCGGCGTCCGACAAGGCGGCGGTCAGGCGGTCAATCACCACCGAATCCAGGTTCCAGCAGTGCCAGTACAGGTTCACCGGCATGCTGTGCGCAGGCGCCAGGTTGACCAGCGCGCCGCTGTCGAGCTGGGCTTGCACCCGCAGGCGCGGCACCACTACGGCGCCCCAGCCGGCCAATGCGGCGTGCACCTGGCCCTCCGAACTGGGCACAAAGCGCTGGTTCAGCGCCACGCGGCGCAGGCCCCAGGCGCTGGCCACAAATTCGGCCGGGGCGTCGTCTTTGCGGTTGAAGGCAATAAAGGGAATTTGCCGAAAGTTGTGCGCGGTAAGCCCCTGCGGGCAATGCGACTGGGCGTAGGCGGCGCTGGCCACAGCCACATAGTGCATGGCGCCGAGTTCCAGCACTTTGCAGCCCCGCAGCGCCGGCTGCAAGGTGGTCACGCAGCCCAGCACCTGGCCTTCGCGCAGCCACTCGTGGGTAAAGTCCTGGTCGTCGGTGATGATTTCCAGCGGCAGCCCGGCGGCAATCAGCGGGTCTAGCGCGTCCAGCGCCCAGGTGGCGATGCTGTCGGCGTTGATGGCAATCGACACCCGGTCTTCCTCGCGGCTGGCGCCGGGGGCGAGTTCTTGCAGGTCGCCCTCTAGGTCTGCGCGCAGCAAGCGCATTTGCATGGCGTGCTTGAGCAGCAGGCGCCCGGCGCTGGTGGGCCGCACCGGGCGGGTGCGCACCAGCAGCACGGTGCCCACTTGCGCCTCAAGCGCGCGCAGGCGTTGCGACACAGCAGACTGGGTGATGGACAGGCGCACGGCGGCGCGCTCAAAACCGCCTTCTTCCACAATGGCGGCCAGGCATTCCAGGGCGGCGGAATCAAAAATTCGCATGGGTTTGTTTATTAGGTGCGCTAATGTTTGCGCTTAACCAATAATTTTACTGTTACTGCGCCGCGCAATCGCGCACACTCTCGCGCTATGAACATCATCGTTTTGGGCGCCGGCATCATCGGCATCAGCACCGCCTGGCATTTGGCCGAGCGCGGCCACCAGGTGACCGTGGTCGAGCGCCAAAGCGGCGCCGCACTGGAAACCAGCTTTGCCAACGCCGGGCAAATCTCGGTGAGCTACTGCGAACCCTGGGCCAACCGCGAGGCGCCGCTCAAGGCGTTCAAGTGGATGCTCAGCAAAGAGGCGCCGCTGCTGTTTCGCCCGCAAAACCCGTTTGGCCCAGGCTGGCGCCAATATGCCTGGGGCCTGCAGTTTTTGGCCAATTGCAATGACGCCGCCTTTGAGCGCAATGTGCAGCAGCTCGTGGCCCTGGGCGAGTACAGCCACGCCGCCCTCAAAGAAGTGGTGGCCGCCACCGGCATCGAATACCTGCGCCTGCAAAACGGCATCGCCCACTATTACAGCGACCAGCATTCTTTTGAGTCAGCTGCGGAAGCGGCCGGGCTGATGGGCAAGTACGGCGTGGACCGAAAGGTGGTCAGCCGCGACGAGTTGCTGCGCATTGAGCCTTCGCTCAAAAATTACGGCGCGCACATCGTGGGCGGCACCTACACCGCCACCGACGAGTCGGGCGACGCCTGCACCTTTACCCAGGCCCTGGCCGAACGCTGCGCCGCGTGCGGCGTGCAGTTTTTGTACGGCCACAGCGTGGAGCGCATCAACGTGGCTGGTGGCGTGGTGCAGTCTGTGGTGGCGCGTGCGCTGCCGCAGGCCAGCGACACGCTGGCGCCCGCCGCGCAAGTGCTGCGGGCCGACCAGGTGGTGGTGGCTTGCGGCTCGTTTACCGCGCCGCTCTTGCGCAGCGTGGACGTGGACGTGCCGATTTACCCCGGCAAGGGCTACAGCGCCACGTTCAAAATTTTGAACGCAGAGGCTGCACCCAAGGTGTCAACCATCGACGACGCCAAAAAAATCGCCATCACCCGCCTGGGCGACCAGATTCGGGTGGCCGGCACGATTGAGGTGGGCGGCTACGACCTGACGCTAGACAGCCCCCTGGCACGCGCGCGCTGCCACATGCTGGCGCGCCGGGTCGAAGAAGTCTGGCCCGGCATGTGCGACACCCGCACGGATGAGGAAGGCGGCAACCCGCAGTTCTGGGCTGGTTTGCGCCCGGCCACGCCCACCAATATTCCCCTGATCGGCCAAACCAAGGTGCGCGGCCTGTGGGTCAACGCGGGCCATGGCACGCTGGGCTGGACGCACGGTGCGGGCTCGGGCAAGGCGCTGGCCGAAGCCATGAGTGGGCGCGCGCCTGACATGGCGTTTGCGATGTACCGGGGCTAAGGCACAAGAGCGCCCTGCGCCGCGTGCGCTTCTTCCAAGCAGCCCAAAAACGCACGCGTGGCGCGTGATGCCACCGGTGAGCGCCGGGTGAGCGCAAAAAACTCGCAGTCGTACTGAAACACATCGGGCTTGACCGCTTGCATCTGGCCGCGTGCGACAAAGCTCTGGGCGTAGTGGTCGGGCAAAAAGCCCAAAAAGCAGCCCGACAAAATCAGCGTGGCAATCGATTCCTGGTCAAAACCGGTGGCCATGCGCGTGAGCTGCAGGCGCTGACTAACCTGCAGATTGGGCGAGTGGTAGCCCAGACCGGCAAAGGGCAGGGCGCGCACCGCGTCCCAGTCCAGGTGGCTGTGGTCTGCACCAAACAAGGCGTGGCCGGTGCCGCAATACAAGCGCATGTTCTCGTCAAACAGCCGCGAATACTGCAGCGTGTCCGAATTGCGGTGGCCCGGAATGATGCCGATGTGAAACTGCCCATCCAGCACGCCGCGCTCAATGCCGTTGAGTGTGGCCACGTGCAGGTTGAGCGCCACGTCGGGGGCGCGTTGGGTAAATAGCGCGATCGCCTTTGCAACGTGCGCCCGCGGGTTGCTCACCGTCTTGTCAAACAC
>CANGHQ010000297.1 GCA_947453585.1 Burkholderiales bacterium
CATGATCGTGCCTTGAATTGAATTTTTATTGATGAAAGTGAATCGAGGATGGACACGCCACTTCGAACCGTAAGAACGAATATCGTTCAATCGATACGCGCATTCCGCGTATCCGACCTGCAAGAAGCTGCCCAAGGTTTGGGGCACCACTTTTTGTACGCTAATTTGGGCAGCGCCCAGACCAAGCAAGACGTGCTCGACCTGATCGGCGCACAGTTCACGCTCGCCACCACGTCGGGCAAGAACTTTGACTCGCTGTACGACAGCATGACCGACCCGGTGCACAAATCGGGCCCGCAGCCTGGCTTTATCGCCGTGCTCGAGCACATCCCCGCCAATGCCAAGTTTGACAAAGAGGCGCGCGAGCAACTGCTCGACATCTTCCGCGACACGGCCGACTACTGGGGGGAGCGGAAGATTCCGTTCCGATGCTTCTATTCTTTTCTGTAGCCCGTTCTGCGCAAACCAGCCAAGCAGAACGGGCGAATCAGGCAAACAACGAATCCACCACCGCGCTCACGCCCGGACCGGATTCGGTCAATGGCGGCGAGAAGCTGCCCATCGACTTTTTGATCGACGTGTCGCCCCTGGCGCTGCGCATGAGCAGCCCGTTTAACGCGGGATACTGGCTCGCAGCCGCCTAAGCGCATCTGCCCCGGCTTCGGCCTGGGTTCACGCCAATAGAAAAAGCCCGTTCATTTTGACGGGCTTTTTCTTTGTCAGCGCGGTGCTGTCAATCTTCTTGCATGTGCACCGCGCGCACGATGGGCTCCAGACGCGCTTTCTCGCTGGCCAAGAATTTGACGAAGTCGGCGCGGCTGCCGCCCACGGGGTCAATACCCTGCGGCGTCAGACGGGCGCGCAGCTCGGGTGATTTGAGCGCAGCGTCCACAGCCCGGTTCATTTTTTCCAGGATGTCCTCGGGCGTTCCTTTGGGCGCGAACATCCCAGACCAGTGGCCAATGAACACGTCGGCAAAGCCTTGTTCTTGGGCGGTGGGAATGTCAGGCATGGCCGCAATGCGCCGGTTCCAGGTCGAAGCCAGAGCGCGCAATTTGCCACCCTTGATTTGCGGCAGCACCACCACGCTGGCCTCGGAGGTGGCGTCTACCTGCTTGCCCATCACCGCCAGCATCCCTTCGGAGCCGCTTTTATAAGGGATGACCTGGATGTTGGCAGCGGTTTTGAGGCGCAGCATTTCGGCCACAAAGTGCGGCGTGCTGCCGGTGCCGGCCGTTGAGAAATTGATGCCTGCGCCCTGTTTGGAGGCGGCGATCAGGCCCTTGAGGTCTTGCACCGGAGAATCTGCGGCCACCACGATCACCGAGGGGCTCACCGACAACATGGCCACAGGCACCAAGTCTTCGGGCTGGTAGGGCATCTTGGTTTTGATCAGGCTGTTGGTGATCACGCCTGCGGCCGGGGTCAGGAAGGTGTAGCCGTCCGGTGCAGATTTGGCCACCAGGTCTGCTCCCAGCACCGAGCCCGCACCAGGCTTGTTTTCCACCACCACCGGCTGGCCCAGTTGCTTGGACACGCCTTCGGCCACGGCGCGCGCTACCAGGTCGTTGGCGCCACCGGGCCCAAAGGGCACCACAAATTTGATGACCCGAGAAGGCCAAACGTCGGCACTGGCGCCGCCTGCAGCTGCCAGCAGCAGCAAAGCAAGCGCGCTGCGGCGCAGAGCAGGGAAGCACATGAACAGATTCATGAGAGCGGTCTTTCTTAAGAAAGACGCTATGGTAGGCGAATTGCTATGCACCGGTGAAGTTATTCGGGCCCGTCAGGCAGCACGGCTGTTACTTCAATTTCTACCTTGGCGTGCGCCTCTACCAAGCCTGCGACTTGCACGCAGCTCATGGCGGGAAAGTTGCGGCCCATCACCGCGCGGTAGGCGGCGCCGAGTTCGCCCAGGCGGGCGTTGTATTCGACCCGGTCCAGGATGTACCAGGTCATGCGCACCATGTGCTCTGCGCCCGCGCCGCCCTCGTGCAGCACGGCCAGCACGTTGCGCAGGCTTTGTTCGCACTGGGCAATGAAGTCGTCGGACTCGAACTGCTGCTGCGCGTTCCAGCCAATTTGGCCGCCGACAAAAATCTGCGTGCCGCGCGCGGCCACGCCGTTGGCATAGCCTTTGGCGGGCGCCCAGCCGCTGGGTTGGAGTGTTTTCATGGTTGTTTGAGTTTGAAGCGTTGCAGTTTGCCGGTCTCGGTGCGCGGCAGGCGGTCCAGAAATTCGATGGCGCGCGGGTATTTGTAGGGGGCGATGCTGGCCTTGACATGGTCTTGCAGCGCCTGCACCAGCGCGGCGTCACCCACCACGCCGGGCTTGAGCACGCAAAAGGCCTTGACCAGCATGCCACGCTCGGTGTCGGGCTGGCCGATAACGGCGCATTCGGCCACTGCCGGGTGGTGCAGCAAGGCGTCTTCCACCTCGGGGGCGCCCACGTTGTAGCCCGAGGTGATGATCATGTCGTCGGCGCGCGACTGGTAGAAGAAGTAGCCGTCGGCGTCTTGCACAAAGGCGTCGCCGGGGTAGTTCCAGCCGTCTTGCACGTAGTTGCGCTGGCGCGCGTCGTCCATGTACCGGCAGCCCGTGGGCCCTTGCACGGCCAGGCGCCCGACGCTGCCGCGCGGCAACTCGTGGCCCTGTTCATCAACCACGCGCGCAAAGTAGCCCGGTACCACCTGGCCGATGGCGCCCCGGCGCACCTGCCCGGGCACGGTGGAGATGAAGATGTGGAACATCTCAGTAGCGCCAATGCCGTCCATCATGTAGATGCCGGTGGCGTCTTTCCAGAGTTGGCGGGTGGCGTCGGGCAGGCCTTCACCAGCGCTTACACACAGGCGCAGCGCCGAGCGCTGGCCGCGCTGGCGGGCCAGTTCTTGCATGTGGGGCGCGAGCTGGCGGTAAAACGTGGGCGCGGTGTAGCAAATGGTGGCGCCGGTGTCAAAAATGATTTGCGCCATGGCCTGGGGCGAATACGGCACGTCCGGAAAAAACACCGAAGCTCCGGCGAACATCGGAAAAATCAGCAGGCCGCCCAGGCCAAAAGAGAAGGCCAGCGGCGGCGAACCCATGACGATGTCGTCCGGGCGGGCTTGCAACACGTGGCGCGGCCAGGTTTCGCAGGCGGCCAGCACGTCGCGGTGGCTGGCCACAGCCGCCTTGGGGCTGCCGGTGGTGCCCGAGGTAAACACCAAGAGCGCAATGTCGTCGGCCGCCGTGTCGCAGGGCGCGCAGTAGTCGGGCTGGTGCGCTGCCAAGGCGCCCAGGGACTGCGGATTGGTGGCGTCGTTAAAAGGCACGATGGTGGCGAGCACCGGGTGCAGGCTTTGCGCCTGCTGCAGCTCGGTCAGCAAGCTGGCGTCGCACAGGGCGAGCACCGGCTGCGCCTTGGCGATGATTTCGCCCAGCTCTTTGGCGCGCAAAAGCGGCATGGTGGCCACCGCCACCAGACCGGCCTTGACCACGGCCAGCCAGGCCAGCGCCATTTCGATCGAATTGCCCCCGCGCAGCAGCACGCGCATGCCGGGCTCCAGCCCCAGACCGTGGCGCAGCACGCCGACACGGCGGTCCACTTCGGCGCGGGCCTGGC
>CANGHQ010000298.1 GCA_947453585.1 Burkholderiales bacterium
GGCGGTGCAAGAGCGCCTGGTGGTGCTATTGCCCGAAGGTTGGTCCGAATACCGCGACCGGGGCCTGGCCCATGCGCTCTTGGGCAACCACGGCGCCGCCTTGTCAGACCTGGAGTGCTACAGCGTCTACGCCCACGACGCAGTGGACGCCGAGGCCATTGGCCGGCAGATGGACTTGCTGCGCGGGCAGCTCAAGTCTTCGCGCTAGGCCACCTGCCCGTCAATCACCTCAATGGTGCGGTCGCAGCGCTGGGCGAGTGCGGCGTTGTGGGTGACAAAGAGCACGGTCGTTCCTTGCTCGCGGTTGAACTGGCGCAGCAGCTCAAACACGCCGTTGGCGCTTTTGGTGTCCAGGTTGCCGGTGGGCTCGTCGGCCAGCAACACGGCCGGGTTCATGGCCAGGGCGCGAGCCACGGCCACGCGCTGCTGCTGGCCGCCGCTCAAATGCCCGGCCAGGTTGTTTTGCCACGGCCCCAGGCCCACGCTCTCGATCAGGCTGGCGGCGCGCGCGCGCATGGCGGCGTTTGGAAAACCGGCCGCGCCCAGCATGGGCAGCATCACGTTTTCCAGTGCGGTAAAGGCGCCTATCAGGTGGTGGTACTGGAACACAAAGCCGATCTTGTGGCCGCGCAGGCGGGTTAGGGCGCGGTCGTTCATGGTGGTGGTTTCTTCGCCGCAGACCTGCAAGGTGCCAAGGGTGGGGCGGTCGAGCAGCCCTACGATGTTGAGCAAAGTGCTTTTGCCCGAGCCCGAGGGCCCGACCACGGCGCAAAAGTCGCCGCGCTGCAAGCTCAGGTCTATGCCGTGCAAGACTTCGGTTTCGAAGGTTTTGCCCACGTTAAATGCCTTGCGCACGCCTTGCAGGCGCACTACGACTTCGGCCTTGCCTGCGGGTAAGGTGGGGGAGAGGGGCGCCAACACTTCAGCCACGGATAGCCACCACCGGGTCGAGCCGGGCCGCGCGCAGCGCGGGGGCAAAGGCGGCCAGCAGGCCGGTCAAGGTGGCCAGCAGCAGTGCCAAGTAAAACAAAGTGGGGTCAAACTCCAGCGGAAACAGGGGCGTGCCGTCAGCGTTGCGCGCCAAGCGCTGCCAGCCCACCAAGCCCAGCGCGCCAATGCCGCATCCCAGCACCGAGCCGGCCATTCCCAACAGCCCGCCCTGGATCAAAAACAGGCGCAGGATTTGCCCCTGCGAAATGCCCATGGCCCGCAGAATGCCAATCTCGCGCGAGCGCTGCACCACGGAGACCACCAGCACGCTGGCAATGCCAAAAGCCACCGACAAGCCGACAAAAAAGCGGATGGCGGTGTTGGCCGTGCTTTGCGCGCTGACCGCCGAGAAAAACTGTGCGCTGTTCTTGATCCAGCTATCGGCCTGTACGTCGCTGGCCGCAGCAATGCGCTGGGCGATGCGCTCGGCCGCATAAATGTCGTGCACGGTGACTTCGATGCTGGTGACGCCCCCGGGCAAATCGAGCAGGTTTTGCGCGGTGTGCAAGGTGGTAAACGTCATGCGCTGGTTGGCGCCCCGGTTGCCCAGGTCAAACACGCCGGCAATCGTCAGCACGCTGCTGGCGCCTTGGGCGGTGGTGATGTGCAGCTTGTCGCCCACGTCCACGCCCAGGTCGTGCGCCAGCTCGGTGCCCACCAGCACATCGGCGCCGCCCAGGCGCAGGCTGCCGCGCAGCAGTTTGTCGCTGAAATCGACGATGCGGAAATAGGTCTCAGATTCGATGCCCGTCACGGTGACTGCGCGCGTGGCGCTGCCGCGCAGCACCAGCGCCGGGCCGCTGGTCACGGGCGACACCACCTTGACTTCGGGCATGCGCCGGGTTTGTTCCACCAGCGCCTGCCACTGGTTAATCGACTTGGTTTGCTGCAAGGGCGGCTGCACGATGGCGCCCTCTATGGGCGCGCTGCTGCCGGGTGCGGCGCCGCGCAGCGGCCGTGTCACCTGCTGGGGCAGCAGCAGTTGAATGTGCGACTGCGCCGACAGCACCCGGCGGATAAAGTTGCCCTGCAGCCCGGCCAAGAGCGCCGACATGAACACAATCACCGCCACGCCAATGGCGATGCCGCTGATGATGAACAGGGTTTGCAGCCGCCCCTCGCGCAAAAAGCGCAGGGCCACGATCCATTCAAAAGGCAACCACGCGGTTCGCATGCGGCGCCTTGTTAGCGGGCGGCGGCGCGCGCCGACACGCGGTCACCGGCGGCCACGGTTGCCAAGGCGGGCACCAGCAGATCGCCTTCTTGCACGCCTTCAAGCAGCTCGTAAAAGCCGCCGCTGCGCAGGCCCAGTTGCACCGGCACCTTGACCGCGTGCGCGCCTTCGATGCGCAGCACCCAAGGCTGCGCGCCCTCGGGCTCATGCAGCACGCCAGCAGGCACCAGCAAGGCGGCCGTACGCTGCGCCACCTCAATATCCACCGAAACCGTCATGTCCTGGCGCAAAAACGCCGGGGGCTGGGCTACGTCGAGCTTGACGTCCACCGCGCCGGTCTGCGGATTGACGCCGGGGTTGATGTAGACCAGGGTGGCGTCAAAGTGGGTTTGGGCATAGGCGTCGGCAGACACCAGCGCCTTTTGGCCCAGGGCCAGCAAGTGCAGGTTTTTCTCGTCAATGGCCAGCACCAGTTGCGAGCGGCCCAGGGGCGAGAGCGTCATCAGCAGCTTGCCCGGTTGCACCACGTCCCCGGCTTCCACATTGCGGCTGATCAGCACACCGCCCACCGGCGCGCGAATCTGCGCGTACTGGCTGCGCGCCCGCGCCGCAGCCGCGCCGGCCTGGGCCTGGGCGACTGCCGTCTGCGCAATGGCAAAGTCGCTGCCCTGCGGAGCGGCAGATGCGAGCTGCTGCTGGGCCGAACGCTGCTGCGCCTGCGCCAGTTCAGCCGCCTTGCGCGCCTCGTCCAGCGCGGCGGCGCCGATAAAGTTTTTGGCAAACAGCTCTTCGCTGCGGCGCAGGGCGGTGCGCGTAAATTCTGCGGTGACTTGCGCCTGGCGCAGCGCCTGTTCGGCCAGCGGCGCCTGCACTTCCTGCAGTTGGCGCAAGCGGGCCTGGGCTTGGGCCAGGGCCATGTCGGCCTGGTGCGCATTGGCTTGCAGCTCGTCTGCCGAGAGTTGAATCAGCAAGTCGCCCGAGCGCACGGTCTGGCCTTCTTGCACCGGCACGCGCAGCACCGTGCCCGTGACCTGCGCCCCGATGTCAATGCGATGTGGGTTCTCCACCCGGCCACTGGCCACCACGGTCTGTACAAAATCACGCCGCAGCACCGGCTCACCCACCACCTCGGTGCCCTGCCACCAGCGCAGCCCCAAGAAGCCACCCGCCAGCACGGCGCAAACCGCCAGCAGGATCCACCAAAGGTATTTTCGAAACAGGGGCAGGGGAGACATAAGAGGGGGCCGCAAGGCAAAGTCGCAAAAGCGTGGCCCAGCCAACGAACGCATGCACCGCGCCCGCCCGTAAAGCCACACCTACATGGTGCGCGAAAACGCAGCCTGGCCCCCTGATACAAGTCAATCGCCCGCGTTTGTGCGCTTTGAAGAGCCCCGCACAAGCAGCGCCCTCGCCGCAGGCAGGTCCCA
>CANGHQ010000299.1 GCA_947453585.1 Burkholderiales bacterium
CAAGCTCAACACGCAAAGCCACACCGCGTTCCGCGGCTTCGGCGGGCCTCAGGGTGTCATCGTCATCGAAGCCATCATGGGTGATATTGCGCGCCACCTGGGCATGGACCCGCTGGATGTGCGCATGCGCAATCTGTACAGCGACGAGGCGCTCACCGACCAAGGCACCGGCGGCCCCCACGCCGTGCTGCGCCGCGACACCACGCACTACCAGATGAAGGTAGAGGACAACATCTTGGCGCCGCTCTTGGGCACGCTAGAGGCCACATCCAACTACCGGCAGCGCCGCGCCGACATTGCCGCCTGGAACGCCAAGAGCACCGTGCTCAAGCGCGGCTTGGCTATCACGCCGGTCAAGTTCGGCATCAGCTTTACCGCCACCTTGTTCAACCAGGCCGGGGCTTTGGTGCATGTTTACCTGGACGGGAGCGTGCGCATCCACCACGGCGGCACCGAAATGGGTCAGGGTCTGCACACCAAGATCACGCAAATCGTGGCCGACGAACTTGGCGTGCCCTTTGAGCGCGTGCTATGCAGCGCCAGCGACACCAGCGCCATTCCCAACGCATCGGCCACGGCTGCGTCTGCGGGCACCGACCTGAACGGCCGCGCCGCCCAGTTTGCGGCCCGCCATGTGCGCGACAACCTGGCCGCTTTTGTGTGCGGGCTGGACGGCTGCGGCGCCGGAGCCATTGCGTTTAGGGGCGGGCAGGTGATTTCGCCCACCGCCACGCGCAGCTTTGACGCCGTGGTGCAAATGGCCTACGCCAACCGCATCCAGCTGTGGAGCGACGGCTTTTACCGCACGCCCAAAATCCATTACGACAAAACCACGCTCACCGGGCGGCCGTTTTATTACTTTGCCTATGGCGCGGCCTGCACCGAAGTGGCCATTGACACGCTCACCGGCGAGAGCCGGGTGCTCAAGGTGGACATCCTGCACGACGTGGGGCGCAGCATCAACCCGGGCCTGGACATCGGCCAAATCGAAGGCGGCTTTGTCCAAGGCATGGGCTGGCTCACCACCGAACAGCTAGTCTGGAACGACAAGGGCGTTTTGTCCACCCACGCCCCCAGCACTTACAAAATCCCCACGGCGGGCGACGTGCCCGCGCACTTCAAGGTAGATCTGTGGCCCGAACCCAACCGCGAAGACAATGTGTTCGGCTCCAAAGCCGTAGGCGAGCCGCCCTTCATGCTGGCCATCAGCGTGTTTGAAGCCCTGCGCGACGCGGTTGCACAGGCACGCGGCGCAGCGCCCGGAACGGTGCAACTTAACGCCCCCGCCACGGCAGAAAACGTGCTGTGGGCGGTGCAGCGCTAAGCCAGCTGTTGCCGATGCAGATTAGCCCCGCGCTGCTCAAGCAGATTGAAGACCAGCGCCTGAGCAGCACCGGAGTCGGCGCGCAAATGCAGGCCACCGTGCAAGCCATCGCCGCCCAACTGGGCTTGAGCTTGCGCGCCCCGCCGCCTTGGCCTACCACCTGTTGCGGCCGGGGCTGCGGCACCTGCGTGTGGGAAGCCTATTACTACGCCCTGGACTGGTGGCGTGAAGACGCGCTGGAGGCGGTGCGGGCGGCGGGTTTGGCGCGGCCAGAAGCGTAATCGCGCCCTGACGCAGCCCTTCCATCCCGCCCAAGGGCCGTGCCTCAGGCAGTGCGACCCTGAGCCAGCAAACCGTAAAACCAGCTAACTGGTAAACTTGCCCACATGAAAACCACCCTCGACCTGCCCGACGAGCTGGTGCGCGCCATGAAAATGCGCGCGCTGCTGCAAGGGCGCACGCTGCGCGACTTGGTGACCGACTTTCTGCGCCAGGGCTTGGGAATGGCGCCCCAGCAGACGCCACAAGCGCCGCCGCAGGGCGCCATGGTGCAAACAGCGCCCAATGGCCTGCCCACCATCCGCTGCAATGCCAATGCCCCGGCCACCGCCATGGACCTGCAAGACTTGCTCTTGCTGGAGCAAGAAGCCCAAGCCGCCGAGGACTTGCAGCGTGCCAGCCGCCCTGTTTGACACCAATGTGTGGCTGGCCGCCATCTTCACGACCCACCCTTTTCATGCCCAGGCCCAGCAGGCGCTGCAAAACGCCAGCGCCCAGCAACCCGCCGCCTGGTGCCGCGCCACCGAGCAAAGCTTTTTGCGCTTGGCCACCACGCCGGCGCTGCTCAAAGCCTATGGTGCGCAGGGCATGAGCAACCGCGACGCCCTGCAAGCGCTGGATGCGCTGCAGGCCTTGCCACAGGTCTGCGCGTTGATTGAGGCACCCGGCGTGCAGGCGCTGTGGCGCCAGTTGGCCGCGCGCGATACCGCCTCGCCCAAGGTCTGGATGGACGCCTACCTGGCCGCCTTTGCCATCGCTGGCGGCCTGCACCTGGTCACGCTAGACCGCGATTTCAACCAATTTGCACCCCAGGGCCTGAATTTGCTGCTGCTGGGGGCCTGAAACGCCATGACTCTTTCCCCACCGGGCACGCTCGGCATCGATTTCGGCACCTCCAATTCGGCTGTGTCCTGGGCCGCGCCCGGCGGCACTGCGCGCCTGATTGCGCTCGAAGGCGAGGCGCTGGCCATGCCAACCGCCGTGTTCTACAACAGCGAAGACCTGAGTACCCACTTTGGCCGCGACGCGGTGACCCACTACCTGGAAGGCACCGAGGGGCGCCTGATGCGCTCGCTCAAAAGCCTCTTGGGCAGCCCGCTGCTGCTGGAAACGACCGAGGTCAACCACCGGCAGATCAGCTTTCAGGACATCATCGCCACCTTTTTGGCCACGCTGCGCGAGCGTGCCGCGCATAGCCTGGGCAGCGCGCCCACGCGCGTGGTGATGGGCCGGCCCGTGCATTTTGTGGACGACGACCCGGCGCGCGACGCGCTGGCGCAGGCGTCTTTGCAGCAGGCGGCGCAGGCGGTCGGGTTTACAGAAGTGACTTTTCAGTTGGAGCCCATCGCCGCAGCCCTGGACTACGAGCGCCGCCTGGACCGCGAGCAAACGGTGCTGGTGGTGGACGTGGGCGGCGGCACCTCCGACTTCACCGTGGTGCGCCTGGGGCCGCAGCGCATGCGCCTGCCCGACCGCCTGCACGATGTGCTGGCCACCAGCGGCGTGCACGTGGGCGGCACCGACTTTGACCAAAAACTCAGCCTGGACTTGGTGATGCCGCTGCTGGGCTACGGCCACCTGGGGCCGCAAGGGCGCGAGGTGCCCAGCCGTGTGTTTTTTGACTTGTCTACGTGGCACCTGATCCACTGGCTCTACCAGCCGCGCGCCCTGGCGCAAGCCCAGGCCCTGTGGACCAACTACGCGGTGCCCCAGTTGCACCAGCGCCTCATGCAAGTGCTGCAGCAGCGCCTGGGCCACCACCTGGCGCACGACGTTGAACAGGCCAAGATCCGCTGCTCACAAAGCAATGCCGACGCGAGGCTGGATTTGGCCTATGTCGAACCCGACCTGCACGCCGCCATGACGGCCGGCGGCATCCAGGACCACCTGCAAGCGCTGCTGGCGCGCACCGTGGCCTGCGCGCGCGCGTGCGTGCAAGCAGCAGGCC
>CANGHQ010000300.1 GCA_947453585.1 Burkholderiales bacterium
TCATTGACCAGGTCGTCCACCAGCAGCACGGTGGCGCTGGCAATGGCCTTGACGGCCTTGAGGGTGAGCAGTTCTGGGTCGCCGGGACCGGCGCCTACCAAGGTAACGGTTCCGGCGGGGGTATTGAAATGGGAGGACATGAAAAAGTCGTTTTAAAGGCGGGACGCCAGTTGCACGATATGGGCCACTTGCTGGGCAATGGGCGCGGGCAGGGGCTGGCTGCCGGCCAGCACCGCTTCTATATAGCGCGCGGTGGACGCCGCATCAATAGCCGTGGGCAGCGCGGGCAGCTCGCTTAAGGTGCCAGACTGGGGTGCCTGCAACAGCACGCTTTGGCCGTGAATAAAGGCTTGCATCTTGGGCGCGCGCCGGGGGTCGGCCACAGCTTCGCCTTCGGTGCCGCGCAGCAGCAAGGCATTGGCCTGGGTCAGGGCCAGCGTGGCGGCCATGGATTCGGCGTATTCGGGGTGGGTGTAGCTGCTCACCAGCAGGCTGGTGCCCTCGCAAGGGTTCATCAGCTTGACCAGGCTGTGGGCTGAGTTGCGCAAATTAACGACGCGACGCACGTCCAAGAGGCGCTGCAAACCGGGGTGCAGCAGCACGGTCGGCACAAAAGCCACGCTGCCCGGTGCAATCGGCCCCACCGCAGCTTGCGGCGAGATACCCAACTCGGCCAGCACTTCGGCGGTAAAAACGCGCGTGTTTTCGGTAGCCACGCCGTGGATCAGCACCGGCAAACCTTCGCGCGCCAGCAGCAGCGCCAGCAGCGGCGTGAGCACCGGCAGCTTGCGCGCGCCGTTGTAGCTGGGAATAACGACGAGCGGAGCGGCGCCCGCAGGCACACGCTGCATGCGCGCGGTGGTGGCGTCCAGAAAGCCAGCCATCTCGTCCGGCGTCTCGCCCTTGATACGCATGGCCAGGCAAAACGCGCCCACCTCCAGGTCGGTAACGCTGCCGTCGAGCAACTGGCCCCACAAATCGTATGCCTGCGCGCGGGTGAGCGAGCGCGCGCCCTCTTTGCCGCGCCCGATTTCCTTGAGGTAAATGCCGATTCCCATGGGGTGATTGTCGGGGATGGCTGAAAACTCGGGGGTATGAGCTTATGCCGGGGGGCTGGTGCCCTTGTTGCATTCGCTTGGCGATGGTCACGGGATTGAACCGAGCCCTTACCCAGCGACTCATATCCGCGAAGGCGTAGGTTTCGCTGCTTGTAATAAGGTTCGTCGGGTAATAAAATGTGTATGATTTCTAGGAGATTACACACATGCGAACGAACGTTGTGATTGACGATAAGCTCATGGCCGACGCGCTAAAAGCGTCTGGTGCGCGCACCAAGCGGGAGGCGGTGGAGCTTGGCCTGAAGACTTTGCTGCAGGTCGGGCGGCAAGCCGATGTGCGCCGCCTTAAAGGCAAGGTGAACTGGGAGGGTGACTTGGACGCCATGAGGCGCGACAAGTGATTCTGGTTGACTCCAGCGTCTGGATTGACTACTTGCGCGGCACTGCGACGCCCCAAGCGGAAAAGCTCGATGCCCTGCTTGGCACAGCGCCACTGGCCATTGGAGACTTGATACTGGCGGAAGTCTTGCAGGGCTGCTCGACCGACCGAGAGTTCAACGAAGTGAAGCGAACACTCGCAACATTGCACACCGTTCACCTGGGTGGCTTTGAACTAGCGATCGAAGCCGCCAGGAACTTTCGGCGCTTGCGAGCGCTTGGGGTCACAGTACGTAAGACCATTGACACCGTGATAGCGACGCGCTGCATTGTGGACGGCTTGGAACTGTTGCACAGCGACCGGGACTTTGACCCGTTTGCACAGCACCTTGGGTTGCGGTGTGTTCGGTGTGAAATCTAAGGTTCGAAGTTACCGACTGGCACTGCTTTAACGCATAACGTCCGGTGGAGTTATGGCTTGGGCGTCAAGCACTCCTCTTGCAAGTGCCGTCAAAGAAGTCGGTCAGTACCTACGAGCACTTTGATCAACAAGCCTTAGGCGCCTGCTCCAGCTGCGCATCTTTGCGCCAATAGTGATACCGCCAAGCAGTAGCAAACCCCGCCTTGCGATACAAGCCCTGCGCCACCGCGTTGTCGTCCTCCACCTGCAAAAACACGCGGTGCACGCCTTTCGCTGCCGCGTGCGCAGCCAGTCCGGCCAAGATGCGCGAGGCCAAACCCCGCCCTTGGGCGCCGGGTGCGGTGCGCATGCCGTGGATGCTGAGCCAGCCTTGGCTTATCGACCCGGTGCCCGCCGCCAGCGCCTGGCCGCCTTCGCTCACACACGCGTACACCACATGGCGGCTGCGGCTGAGCAATTGCACGCGGTTGGCGCCGTCTACCGGGTCAAAGCCGTCTGCGGTGTAGACCGAGGCCCAAGCCGCGCTGGGCGTTGCGCTCAGGGTGGCTGCGTCGCTCGGCGCTAGGCGCAACAGTCCGGCCAGTTCGGCCACTTGCACCAGCACCGCCTGTGTCCCCATATAGCCCATGGATTGCAGGGCTTCGCCTATCGCTGGGCTGATCAGACTTTCTGGCAGGCGAAACACCGTGGGCCAGTCGCGCTGCTGGTAGTACGCCTCAATTGGTAGCAATTCTGCTGGGGACAGCGGCATGTGCGCCAGCGGCACCGCGCTTCGCGCGCGGCCAACGGGCAGGGGGTCATAGGGCAGCAGCCAGCCGGGGATTTCGTGGACTTCGGCCGGGCACACCGCGTCCAAAGTGGCGCGTTCGATGGACGCAATGTCGCTGGGGTTCGTCATGGCGGGGATTGTCGTGCAGGCGCTGCCCTAAACTTGGCTCCCTGTATGACACTTGCCGCACCCGCTTTCCACCCAAACGCCGCCCTTAACGACGCCCCCACCACGCTGGTGCTGGGCTTTGAGTCGTCTTGCGACGAAACCGGCGTGGCGCTGGTGGCCCTGCGCGGGAGCGAGGTGCCGGTCTTGCTGGCCCACGCCTTGTACAGCCAGGTGGAAATGCACCAGGCGTTTGGCGGCGTGGTGCCAGAACTGGCCAGCCGCGACCATATTCGCCGCGTGCTGCCGCTGACCGAACAGGTGCTGGCCCAGGCGCAACGCAGCCTAGCCGACGTGAACGTGGTGGCCTACACGCGCGGCCCCGGTCTGGCCGGGGCTTTGCTGGTGGGTGCGGGTGTGGCCTGCGCGCTAGCCGCCGCCCTGGGCAAACCTGTGCTAGGCGTGCACCACTTAGAAGGCCATTTGCTTTCGCCCTTTTTGAGCGCAGACCCGCCGCAGTTTCCGTTTGTGGCGCTGCTGGTCTCTGGCGGCCATACGCAACTGATGCGGGTGGACGGCGTGGGCCGCTACGAGCTGCTGGGCGAAACCATTGACGACGCCGCAGGCGAAGCCTTTGACAAGTCCGCCAAGCTCATGGGCCTGGGCTACCCTGGCGGCCCGGCGCTGGCCGCACTGGCCGCCAACGGCAACCCGCAGGCTTTTGCCCTGCCGCGCCCGCTGCTGCACAGCGGCAATCTGGATTTTTCTTTTGCCGGTCTGAAAACCGCCGTGCTGGTGCAATCGCAAAAAATGGTGGCA
>CANGHQ010000301.1 GCA_947453585.1 Burkholderiales bacterium
AGTGGCCACAGGCCCCGGCGGCACTCGGCTGCTCGCACAGCCAGGCGCGCACCAGTTGCAGCGCCAAGTCGTACTGCCCCAGGCCAGACGGGCCCATCAGCAGCCAGGCGTGGCCGCGCTGCGCCAATAAATCGACGGTTTGGGCCGCAATCCAGGGCGCCAGCGCGGGGGCGTCAGCCGTTGCAGATGCTGTGCTCATGGCAACAAGCCTTTGGCGCGCAAGGCAGCCAGCACTTCGAGCCATACGCCATCGGGGTTTTGGTTGGCGTCGATGCGGGCAAAGCGCACCGGGTCTTCGCGCAGGCGGCGGGCATAGCCTGCGGACACTTTTTCAAAAAACGCGGCTGGCTGTGCCTCAAATTTGTCGGGCACCCGCGCGCCCGCTAAGCGTTGCGCCGCCACGGCAGCGGGCAGGTCAAACCACAGCGTCAGGTCGGGTTGCAGCAGCTTGGGGGCGGTGCCGTTGGCCAAAGCGGCAGCGCTTGGCCCTTGCACCCAGCGCTCCAGGGTGTGCCGCACGTCCCAGTCAAATTCGCGCCCGGCGCCCTGGTAGGCAAAAGTGGCGTCTGTAAAACGGTCGCACACCACCACGCGGCCCTGGGCCAGAGCGGGTGCAATCACGCGCCCGATATGGTCGCGCCGCGCGGCAAACACCAAGAGCGACTCGGTGAGCGCGTCCATCGGTTCATTGAGCACCATGGCGCGCAAGGTCTCGGCAAGCGGCGTGCCGCCGGGCTCGCGCGTCAGGGTGACCGCCCTGCCCTGCGCCTCAAAAGCCTGCGCCAAAGCGGCAATGTGGGTGGACTTGCCTGCGCCGTCAATGCCTTCAAAGCTGATGAATAAACCGTTCATATTTTTGTTTGTATTGCTTGCGGCTATTTTCCGCGCTGAAACTGGTTGACCGCGCGATTGTGGGCGTCAAGTGTGTCGCTAAACACGCTGGTTCCGTCGCCCCGTGCCACAAAATAAAGGGCTTTGATGGGCGCAGGATGCACCGCCGCATACAGGGCCTGGCGCCCCGGCATGGCAATCGGCGTGGGCGGCAGGCCGGTGCGGGTGTAGGTATTAAAAGGCGTGTCCGCCAGCAAATCAGCCCGGCGCAAATTGCCGTCAAAGGCCGCGCCCAAGCCGTAAATGACGGTCGGGTCGGTTTGCAGGCGCATGCCAATCAGCAAGCGGTTATTGAACACCGCAGAAATCTGGGGCTGGTCGCTGGTGCGGCCGGTCTCTTTTTCGATGATGCTGGCCAAAATCAGCGCTTGGTCTGGGTTTTGCAGCGGCACTTGGGTGTTGCGCTGCGCCCACACGGTTGCCAGGCGCGCGTCCATTGCGCGCAGGGCGCGTTGCAGCACCGCCAGGTCGCTGGCGCCTTTGGAATAGGTATAGGTGTCTGGAAAAAACCGCCCCTCCGGCGCCACGCCGGGGCGCCCGAGCTGCTGCATGAGCTGGGCGTCGCTCAGGGCGGCAGCTTCGGGCCGCAGGTTTTCAGCACGTTTGAGCGCGTCGCGCACCTGGCGAAAGTTCCAGCCTTCGACCAGGGTCACGCTGCGCGAAGCCTCGTCGCCCAGCACGATTTTTTGCAGCAGGCTGCGCGGGCTCACATCACCTTGCAGCTCGTAGCTCCCCGCCCGAATCTGGCGCGCTTGGCCTGACAGGCGAAACCACCAGTACAACAGCTGCGGTTGCACGTCCACGCCAGAGCGAGCCACCACCGCGGCCACTTCACGCGGGCTGGTGCCGGGCTCAATGGACAGATCGACCATAGGCGCGTTCAGGCGCAGTGGCGCGTTGACCCACCAATAAGCAAGCGCTGCGCCCAGCAGCGCTAGAGCCACAGCAATACCTAGCGCGAGCCGCAGCAGGCGGCCCCCAAATGAACGCACGTTTTTCATGCTCCCTGACGCTTCAAAAAAATTCCATCATAAAGCGCCCGCGCGTCCGCGCGGATTTGGGCCATAGCTTTGCAAGCACGCGCACCCAAGTCGCGTTTCGAGTGGCTGCCGCAGCTTGCAAGGTAGCGGCGTTAGACTGCGGGCCGTCCCTTTACCCCAGCCCAAGCGCTTATGCGCACCTCTTCCATGAAAAAACACACCGCACCGCATTCCGCCAGCATGAAACACAGCGCCAGCATCTGGGACGGCGAAGTCGGCAATTCGCGCTGTATTGACGTGGTGCACTGGGAAGGCGACATCACTCCCGAAGAACTGGCCAATGTAGCCAGCCAAATCTCGCCGGTCTGGGAAATGGTGGACTTGCAGCTTGACCCCGCCCACCCATTGCACGGCAACGCCTACCACCTGCGCCGCCTGACCGACGACGAATACGAAGAAGCCGAATTTTTCAAGCGCCGCGCGGCGTTTGAGGCCAAGCACGCGGGCAAGCGCGTCTGGGTGCACGGCTACCACATCGAAGTGCGCCCGGGCGAGCACACCGACCAGCCTTTCTTTTACGACCGCATGTTCAGCACCGTGTTCAAGTCCTTGGACGAGATCGAGGCGCTGTGCGACCAGCATTACGGCGCTGGCGTGTGGGACGAATACAGCCTGTACCCAGACGACAAGCTGCCCAAGCCGCTGCCCATCGACTTCTGATCAGCGCGCCCGCCGAGTTATCGAAAGCGGTGCGTGGGCTGGCGGGTAGCCCACCAACTCATGGCCATGGCCGCAAGCAGGCCCACCAATCCATACCAGTGCAGCGTGTCCATCTGGCCTTGGGCTATCAGCCAGCCGCCGCTGCCCGCCCCTAGCGCCTGACCGGCGTACATGGCCGCGCTGTTGAGCGCAATCGAACCAGGTGCCAAGAGCGGCGCAATGCCCACCAGCCGCGCCTGCTGCGCCGAATTGGACGCAAAGCAGCCCAGGCCCCAAGGCACGCAGATGAGCGCCGCCAGTGCCAGGCTGGTGGTTAAGGGCCAAACCAAAAGACTCAGCGCCATGCTTCCCACTGCCCACATCACCGCGCGTGGCGCGCCGATGCGGTCGATATGGCGTGACATCAGCACATTGCCAAACAAGCCGCAAGCGCCAAAGCAGGCAAACAACAGGCTCAGTTCCAGCGGCGTGACCTGCAAATGCAGCTTGAAATACGGCGCAAAGTAAGAAAACAGCACAAACTGGCCCGCCGAATACAGCAGCGTTACCGCCACGCATAGCATGAGCGCGCGCGACTGCAACGTCTCGCCCCAGGCCGCGCGTGAGAATGCAGCCGGCCGAATGCCATCGGGTAGGCTGCGCCAGACCCAGGCGGCGCTGATAAAGCTGAGCACCGCCACCACGCCAAAGGCAGCGCGCCAGCCCAAGGTTCCACCAATCCACGCCCCCAGCGGCACGCCCACCACCGATGCCACCGACCAGCCCAGAAACACAAAAGTAATAGCGCGGCCCCGCTGCGCTGGTGTCACCAGCAGGCCGATACAAGCCGCAGCCTGCGGCGTAAAAATGGCCGGGGAAATGACCGCCAGCACCCGCACCACCATCAGCGAGGCAAAGTCGGGCATCAGCGCACTCAAACCCAAAAACACGGCGTACCACAGCATGGACAGCGCCAGCA
>CANGHQ010000302.1 GCA_947453585.1 Burkholderiales bacterium
GGCCTTCTCGCACGCCTCTTGCAGGGTTTGCAGTACGCAACCGGCCTCTACCGTCATGGTCAGGTTGGCGGCGTCCAGGCTGCGAATGGCGTTCATGCGCGTCAGGCTCAGCACGACTTGCGTGCCGGTGGCGTCGGGCGTGGAGCCCACCACCATGCCGGTGTTGCCGCCCTGGGGCACGATGCTCACACCTGCTTGTGCGCAGGCTTTCACCACCAGCGCCACTTGCGCCGTGCTGTTGGGCCGCACCACGGCCAGGGCCTTGCCGCGTTCGCGCTTGCGCCAGTCGAGCTCGTAGCCCGTCAGGTCGCCTTCGGTCAACACATGGGTGTCGCCCACGATGGCACGCAAGGATCGCAAAAGTTCTGAATGGCTCATGGTGCGTTGCGCTCAGGGTCGGTGGTCAAATCCGGGGCGGGCAAGGTCGATTTGGCGTTGCGCAAGCGCAGGCGAACGTGCAAGGCGCATCCGGCAAATAGCGTCAGGCACAAAAACACTTCCAGCAGCGCGTAATAGCTGCTTGGCGCGCGGTCACTGTAGGCGCGCACAGCACCTTCGGTGAAATACAGCCATACCAGCAGGCTGACCCAGCGGTAGGTGTACATGCGGTTTTTCAGCAGGCCGGCCAGTGGCACGCACAGCGGCAGCGCTTTGAGCGCCAAGAGCGAGCCACCCGGTTTGATGGGCGCCAGGTAAAGCTCCCACGCCACGCTCAACACCACCAGCGCTACCAAGCTGCCCACGGCCAGCCAGCGGCTGAGGTTGACTTGGTGCAAACCCGCCGCGATTGCGGCGTCGCGGGCGGGGTCGGCAGCGGGCTCGGTGGCGTGGTCTAGGGGGGGCAGGGCGGAGGCGTTGGCGGGTAAATTCATGTCGGTGGCATCATACCGACCATGCGACTGCCCTTACAAAGACTCCAGCTCTGGCTGGCCGATGTGGCCCACGTGCCCTGGTTCCACGCCCTCACCACCTTGCGCGAGCGTTTTCGTGAGGACCGGCTGGGCCTCACGGCCAGCAGTTTGACCTTTACCACCACGATTGCGCTGGTGCCTTTCTTTACTGTGGCGCTGGCGGTGTTTACCGCCTTTCCGATGTTTGCCAAGTTTCAGGACGTGCTGCAAAAGTGGCTAATCGCCAGCCTGGTGCCCGACAACATTGCGCGCCAGGTGCTGGGCTACCTTAACCAGTTTGCGGGCAAAGCCAGCAAGCTCGGCAGCGTGGGCCTGGCCGCCTTGCTGGTTACGGCCTTGGCCTTGATCTTCACCATCGACCGCACGCTCAACAGCATCTGGCGCGTGCGCACCCTGCGTCCGCTGGGGCAGCGGCTGCTGATTTACTGGTCGGGCATCACGCTGGGGCCGCTGATTTTGGGCGTGAGCGTGACCATTACGTCTTACGCGGTGTCTGCATCGCGCGGTTTGGTGATCGACCTCCCCGGCGGCGTGGGGCTGCTGCTTGATGGCGTGCAGTTTTTGATGGTGGCCGCTGGCATGGCGGCCATGTTCCATTACGTGCCCAATACCCAGGTGCGTTGGGGCCACGCCTGGATGGGCGGGCTGTTTGTGTCCACTGGCATGGAAGTGGCCAAGCGCCTGCTGGCCCTTTACTTATCCATGGTGCCCAGCTATTCGGTCGTTTATGGCGCGTTTGCCACGCTGCCCATATTGCTGGTCTGGATTTACCTGGCCTGGGTGATCGTGCTGCTGGGCGCAACGCTTACCGCCTATGTGCCCAGCCTGATTGCCGGCCTGCCGCGCCGGCGCGTGGGGCCGGGCGTGCGCTTTCAATTGGCGCTGGAGCTCTTGCAAACCCTGCACATTGCACGATTGCAAGGAACGCAGGGCCGCACCTTGCCGCAGTTGTGTGCGGATCTGGACGCTGATGCCCTGGACTTGGACCCGGTGCTGGAAAACCTGGGCGACATGGGCTGGGTTGGCCTCTTGCAGGAGGAGCACGGTCAGTCGCACGAGGCGCGCTCGGTGCTGCTGGTGGAGCCTGGCATCACGCCGCTGGCACCGCTGGTGCGCGCTTTTTTGCTGGCCCAGCAGCCCGGCACCGAGGCCTTTTGGCAACACGGCTTTCAGCAATCAGCCACTTTGCAGCAGGCCTGGACAACGCCAGCCTTAGACGCGGCCTAAGCCAGCGCCAGGGCCGGGCCGGGCGCTGGCGCAGCCCAAAACGCCGCTGGTGCGCAGGTACAATCGACTTTTTGGAGCTTTGACATGCGCCTTATCGGCAAAGCGCTCACTTTCGACGATGTGTTGTTGGTGCCAGCGTACTCCCAAGTCCTTCCCAAGGACACCTCACTCGCCACCCGTTTTTCCCGCAACATTGCACTGAATCTACCCCTGGTTTCAGCCGCCATGGACACCGTCACTGAGGCGCGTTTGGCCATCGCCATCGCGCAAGAAGGCGGCATCGGCATCGTGCACAAAAACCTCAGCGCCGCCGAACAAGCCGCACAAGTGGCCAAAGTCAAGCGCTACGAGAGCGGCGTCTTGCGCGACCCGGTTGTCATTACCCCCCAATTCACCGTGCGCCAGGTCATGGCTTTGTCCGAGCAGTTGGGCGTGTCTGGCTTTCCGGTGTGCGACGCCGGTCGCGTAGTGGGCATCGTCACCGGGCGGGATTTGCGCGTTGAGACGCGCTACGACCTGCCGGTCAGCGCCATCATGACGCCGCGCGAAAAGCTCATCACCGTGCCCGACGGAACCACGCTGATAGAGGCCAAGGCGCTGCTCAACAAATACAAGTTAGAGCGCCTGCTGGTGGTCAACGACGACTTTGAGCTCAAGGGTCTGATCACCGTCAAGGACATCACCAAGCAAACCAGCTTTCCCAACGCAGCGCGTGATGCCTTTGGCAAACTGCGCGTAGGCGCCGCCGTGGGCGTGGGCGTGGGCACCGAAGAACGGGTGGAAGCCCTGGTCAACGCCGGTGTGGACGCCATCGTGGTGGACACCGCGCACGGACACAGCCACGGCGTGATCGAGCGCGTGCGCTGGGTCAAGAAGAATTTCCCGCAGGTGGACGTGATCGGCGGCAATATTGCCACCGGCGCAGCCGCTTTGGCGCTGGTCGAAGCCGGTGCAGACGCAGTCAAGGTCGGCATCGGCCCGGGCTCGATTTGCACCACGCGCATCGTGGCAGGCGTGGGCGTGCCCCAAATCATGGCCATTGACAGCGTGGCCATCGCCTTGCGCGGCACCGGCGTGCCCTTGATTGCCGACGGCGGCGTGCGCTACAGCGGCGACATTGCCAAAGCCCTGGCCGCAGGCGCGGGTACGGTCATGATGGGCAGCATGTTTGCGGGCACCGAAGAGGCACCGGGCGAAGTGATTTTGTACCAGGGCCGCAGCTACAAAAGCTACCGCGGCATGGGCAGTATTGGCGCCATGCAACAAGGCAGCGCCGACCGCTATTTTCAGGAATCAAGCACCGGCAACCCCAATGCCGACAAGCTGGTGCCCGAAGGCATCGAAGGCCGCGTGCCCTACAAAGGCTCGATGGTCAGCATCGTCTACCAAATGGCCGGTGGTTTGCGCGCCA
>CANGHQ010000303.1 GCA_947453585.1 Burkholderiales bacterium
AGCCGCTGCCAAACTGCTGGCCTTCGTTGATGCGGATCAGCCAGGCGTCGTATTCGGCGCCGCTGTGGCCCTGGGCCAGCAGCTCTTCAAGCATCACCGTGACCTTGATGCCGTTGGGCGTGCCCAGCGAATAGAGTTGCAGCGGGTGCTTGCCGCGCGGCAGCGCCTGCTCGTGCGTGGCGCCGGCCACCGGGCGGTTGATGTTGGCAAAACGACCGCCGTTGGCCTTGTTCCAGGTCCATATTTTGGGAGGGACGTAATCGGTGTTGTCAGACATGTCTTGCTTTCAAAAAGAGTTGCCCGCGAGACTACACCATGCGCAAAGACTTGCCAGTCGCCGGGGCGGCTGCAGGGTAAGCGGGCGCGCACCGTGGGCTGGATTGGGCTTGTTTGACATCAATCAAAGAGCGGCAAGCGCGCGCTGCCTATGCTGGGCCCATGCATTGGACCTACCCCCGCCCCCGCCTCTCGGCTTGGGCACTTAGCCTTGCAGCAGCGCTTGGCGCGTCCCATGCAGCCGGCGCAAGCCTGTGCGACACCGGCAAGCACCAGTCCCCCATTGATATCGTCGCCACCACGCGGCAAAAACTGCCCGTTTTGCAGTTTTCCTACCGCAGCGCGCCGCTCAAGATTGCCAATGACGGCCACACCGTGCGCGCGCGTTTTGGTCAGGGCTCAACGCTTGTCGTGGGCAGTGAGGTTTTTACGCTGCAGCAGTTCCACTTTCATACCCCGGGCGACGACCGCGTTGCGGGCGAGGAATTTCCGATGGTGGCCCATCTGCTGCACAAAAGCCGCTCGGGTCAGCTGCTGGCGCTCGCCGTGTTGTTTCGCTTTGGGCCCGAGAACCCTACGCTGCAAACGCTGCTGCCCCTGGTGCCAGCGCAGCCCGACGGCGACCACAGCTACCCGGCAATAGCGATAGATCCCAGCGCGCTGCTGCCGACCGGTCGGGGCTATTACCGCTACCTGGGTTCCCTTACCGCCCCTCCGTGCACCGAGGGCGTGCAATGGATCGTCATGAAGCAGCCGCTGACGCTTTCGCCCGCGCAGCTGGCCCAGTACAAAACCCGGTTTGCCGACAACGCCCGCGCCGTGCAAGCCGTTCACCAGCGCGTTATTTTGGAAAGTCCCTGAGAGGCCGCACGGTCGCACAGGTCCAGCCTATGAACCCATCTCCTTTGCGCGCCCCGTCGCGCTTGCGCTGCTTGATCGCAGCCTGCATCGGCCTGTCGGTGCTTGCCCCGCTTGGGGCGCAAACCCAGCCCAAAGCTGCCCCGGCGGCCAAGGTCCAAAAAGCCACGCTTGAGGAAGGTGTCGAAGTCACCGTGACGCCCGAGATGACCGGCGCGGGCCAGGTCAGCAGCGGCCAGGCGCAGCGTCCGATTCCTCCGGTCACCGGTAACCGCACGCATCCGGTGGCCTCTTGGGGCAAGCCTTTGCCCTATCCCATTTTGGTGGCGGACCGCCGCAACAACCGCCTGCTTGAAATCGCGCCCGACAAAAAGATTCTGTGGGAGTTTGGCTCGCCCAGCCTCAAGCTCTACCGGGGCAACGAAGACGTCAACTTTTCGCCCGATGGCCGCCAGTTGGCGGTGAGCGAGGAAGACAATTTCGATATCCACATCATCGACTTCGAGACCCGTCAGATCACCTGGACCTATGGCGTGCCCGACCGCCGTGGCAAGGCCAAGGGCCTGCTCAATTACCCGGACGACGCCCATATCCTGGCCGACGGCATGTTTCTGACGGCCGACATCCGCAACTGCCGGGTCCTGATCATCGACCCCAAGGACAAGCACATCGTCAGCCAATGGGGAACGCCGGGCAAGTGCCGCCACAACCCACCCGGTGAGTTGGGCTACCCCAACGGCGCCACGCCCATGGACAACGGCGACATCCTGGTCTCCGAGATTGTGGACGCCAAAATATCGCGCATCACCCGCGCGGGCAAGGTGCTGTGGAGCGTGTCTGCGCCCCATATCCGCTACCCCTCAGACGCCTTTCCCACGGTGGATGGCAAGCAGGTGATCGTGGCGGACTTCTCCAAACCCGGCCGCGTGGTAATTTTTGACCCCGCCACCCGCAAAATCAGCTGGGAGTATTTTGAAAAAGACGGTCCCGACAGCCTGGACCATTGCTCGATTGCCCGCGAGTTGCCCGACACCGGCGACATTTTGGTGGTCGATGACCTCAATGACCGGGTCGTGGTGATTGACCGCAATACCAAAAAAATAATCTGGCAATACGGCGAGAAGGGCAAAAAAGGCTACACGCCCGGCTTGCTGCACTACCCCGACGGCATCGATATTGACGTCTTTCGCGACTGGAAGGCGCAGGCGGGCAAATAGGCCGCTCTGGCCTTTAAGCCGCTTGGGCGGTCTGGGCGTCCTTGGCGATCTTGGCAGCAATATAGGCCATGGCCTCTTCCACCTGGTCCACCAAAATCAGGCACAGCTCGCCCGCCTGCAGCGCGTCCATGGCCTGGTCGATGGCCAAAAACTCGCCGTAAATCTCGGAGCGCTGGCTGGCCTTTTTGGCGCTGGCCAAGCCTTCGCGCAAGAGCGCCATCACTTCGCCGTCCTGGCGGCCGCGCTGGCACTGGTCTTCGAACATCACCACCTCTTCAAAGGTGTCGCCCAAAATTTCGGTGATCTGGCGGATGTCCTGGTCGCGCCGGTCGCCCGGGCCGCTGATCACCACCGAGCGCCGGGTGGCCGGCATGGTGTTGACCGCGTTGACCAGGGCCAGCATCGCGTCCGGGTTGTGGCCGTAGTCGGCAATCACGGTGGCGCCCCGGTACTTGAACACGTTAAAGCGCCCGGCTGCGTTGTCTTGGTCGGTTGAAAAATCAGCCAGCCCGCTGCGGATCGTGTCCCAGTCCAAGCCCAGGGCCCAGACTGCTGCCACGCTGGCCATCACGTTTTCCACCTGAAAGCCAATGCTGCCGCCCAGCGTGACCGGAATGTCCGCCAGGTTCACGTAGTGCTTGACTGCGCCCTTGGCGGCCACCAGCTGCTGGTTTTCCACATAAACCACGGCGTGGCCTTGCGCCATATGGGTCGTCATGACCGGGTTGGTCTTGTCCAGCGCAAAAAACGTCACCGCCCCTTTGCACTTGGCGGCCATCTTGGCCACCACCGGGTCGGCGGCGTTGAGCACGGCCGTGCCCTTGGGCGCGACGTTTTGCACGATCACGCGCTTGAGTACGGCCAGCTCATCGACCGTGGTGATGTAGTTCAGGCCCAGGTGGTCGCCGCTGCCTACGTTGGTGACCACGGCCACGTCGCAGTAGTCAAAGGCCAGGCCCTCGCGCAGCACGCCACCGCGCGCGGTTTCCAGCACGGCGGCGTCCACGTCGGGGTGGTGGAGCACGCTCTTGGCGCTCTTGGGGCCGCTGCAGTCGCCGGTGTCAATGCACTGGCCTCCCACATAGACGCCGTCGGTGTTGGTCATGCCCACGCACCAGCCCTGGTGCGCCAGCAGGTGCGAGATCAGGCGCACCGTGGTGGTTTTGCCATTGGTGCCGGTGACCGCGATGATGGGG
>CANGHQ010000304.1 GCA_947453585.1 Burkholderiales bacterium
CACCCAGATCGCCTCGCACCTGCCCACGGGCAGCGTGAGCTGGCTCAGTTATGCCGACCGCCTGATGGAATTCCCCACCGCCATGCTGGGCGTGGCGCTGGGCGTGGTGCTGATGCCGCAGTTGGCCGCCGCCCGTGCCTCGGGGGACGGCCAAGACTATTCCGACTCGCTGGACTGGGGCTTGCGCATCGTGGTGCTGCTGGCCGTGCCTTGCGCAGTAGCGCTTTTGGTGTTTGCGCAGCCGCTGGTGGCGGTGCTGTTCCATTACAAGGCGTTTACCGCTTTTGACGTGGCGCAGACGGCGCGCGCCCTGCAGGGCTGGGGCGTGGGCTTGGTGGGCATTGTGGCCATCAAGGTGCTGGCGCCGGGCTATTACGCCAACCAAGACATCAAAACGCCGGTGCGTATTGCCATTGCGGTGCTGGTTCTTACCCAACTGCTGAATTTGGCCTTGGTGCCAATTTTTGCGCACGCGGCGCTGTCCTTGTCGATTGGCCTGGGCGCCGTGGTGAACGCCTTGTGGCTGCTGGTGGGCTTGCGCCGGCGCGGCAGCTACCGTCCGTCGCCGGGATGGGGCCGATTTTTGCTGCAGGTGGTGCTGGGTGCGGCGCTGCTTTGCGGCTTTCTGCTGTGGGCTGCGCAGGCGGTGGACTGGCTGCACATGCCGGGCCAGCACCTGCTGCGCATCGGCCTGGTGGCGGCCGTAGTGGCTGGCGCAGCTTTGCTGTATCTGGCGGCGGTGGCGCTGATGGGTTTGAACCTGCGTCAATTTTTGCGGCGCTAAAAGCGCTACTGTGCGGCGCAGCATGACCATGAATCTTTCATTTGAAGCCCCGGATCCGCTGGACTACTTTGCCACCTTGGTGCAAAGCGATGAGGGTTTTCCGCTGCTCGAAGCCGCCGCCTGCCTGGGCCAGATCCAGTTGCCGGGCCTGGATGTGCAGGGCGTGCTTTCGCAGGTGGACACCTGGCAGCAGCGCCTGCGCCAGCGCGTGGCCACCGACGCCGCGCCCATGGCCAAGCTCTTGCAGCTCAACCAGTATTTCTTCAAAGAACTGGGCTTTGGCGGCAACCTGAACGACTACTACGCGCCAGACAACAGCTTTTTGCACCACGTGATTCAGTCGCGCCGGGGGATTCCGATCTCCTTGGCGGTGCTGTGGCTCGAATTGGCCTCTGGGCTGGGCTTGGAAGCCAGCGGCGTGAGCTTTCCCGGGCACTTTTTGGTCAAGATCAGCCTGCCGGTGGGGCAGGCGGTGATGGACCCGATGACCGGCCAATCCTTTAGCCGCGAAGACCTGCTGTCCATGCTCGAACCCTACCGCCCCGGCGGCAAGGGCGACGACTTTGACGTGCCGCTGGGCCTGTACCTGCAGCCTGCGCCCGAGCGCGACATCGTGGTGCGCATGCTGCGCAACCTCAAAGAAATCTACAAGAGCCAGCGCTACGGCGCCCAGTGGCTGGCGGTGCAAGAGCGCCTTGTGGTGCTTTTGCCCGAGGGCTGGTCCGAATACCGCGACCGGGGCCTGGCCCATGCGCTTTTGGGCAACCACGGCGCCGCCTTGTCCGACCTGGAGTGCTACAGCGTCTACGCCCACGACGCAGTGGACGCCGAGGCCATTGGCCGGCAGATGGATTTGCTGCGCGGGCAGCTCAAGTCTTCGCGCTAGGCCACCTGCCCGTCCACCACCTCAATGGTGCGGTCGCAGCGCTGGGCGAGCGCGGCGTTGTGGGTGACAAAGAGCACGGTTGTGCCTTGCTCGCGGTTGAACTGGCTATCTGCAGCTTCTTGCAGTTAGTGAGCTCGACTGGGGCTTAGGCCGCCGCTAGTTGGAGCTTGCCAACCCGTTGCAAGTCAACGCTTTGGCGCGCTACCCAAAGATCGTAAGAATCTTGCATTGCGAGCCAGCTCTCTGGCGAACGACCTACCGATTTAGACAGGCGTAGCGCCATTTCCGGCGTAACACGACTAGATCCCTTTAGAACTCTGCTAAGAGTAGAAGCAGATACATCCAATTTATCGGCGAGTTCTCTACCGCTAATTCCGTTCGGCTCAAGATAAACGCCGATGATGAACTCGCCGGGGTGCGGCGGATTGTGCATGGTCATCAGTGATAGTCCTCGTAATCTAAAACGTATGCGTTTGCGTCTTTGAACTCAAATGTCATCCGCCAATTTGCGTTCACGGTGATCGACCAACGCCCCTGAAGCTCGCCTTTCAGTGGGTGTAATCGGAAGCCCGGAATGTCCATATCCTCAATTGTCTGAGCGGTGTCCAAGGCTGCCAACTGCATGCGAAGACGCTTTCCGTGACTTGCCTGCACCCCCGCGAGACTTCCCGTCTCGTAGAGCTTGCGAAGCCCCTTGTGCTGGAAGGACTTGATCATGACGAAAAGTCTAACATGTTGCGCACCACGCAACAAACGGCCTAAGGTTCGCGGTAACCGGCGTGCCGTTGCGTGTCCGGTTGACAAAGGGGTTGGCCGCACTGCCGGATTGCATGACCGCTAGAACAAGTGCGTGAGTACCTTGGAAGCTAGATATGCCCCGACTCCCTGCGATAGTCCATACAGCAGCCCAGTGACTATAAGAACGACCGCTGACTTTTGGCTTCGAGCAACGTAGCGTGTGATTCGATTACCATCACCCGACGTGAGTTGAAAAATTGGAACGAGCGACATGCGCCGAACGTTCGTGCTTAGTATTCCAGCCAGACCGGCCGCAGAATAGCGAGCCAACAGGAAGACTGCGCCTCCTCCGATCATCCATGCCACAGAGTACTTCACTGAATTCGAAATAGAGTCGGGCAAAAGCCCAAGCCAGATCCCCAAGTAGGCCAGTAGCACAACTGTGGGAAGCGTGTTCTCTATGAACGCCCGAATTGCGCCTTCGTAGTTCTTCAATTTGAGCATGAACCCAAAGGCTGGTTCAACGCGAGGTTGCGCCTTTATCCAGTCGCTGACAACGGAAAAGAGTTCAGTCGCAAACCTGTTGTCCGCGAAGTCGAGCTTGCAGACCGTAGGCGCTAGGAAGTCAGGATCGTTCTCGTCTTGGTCGCCGGCGCGCGCGCTAAGCATGCGTTGAAGTAGCGCGCCAGGAGCTGGTCGATCTGCGAATCTTAAGGAAACGCAGTGGAGGTGCGGATTCCCCATGCCGACGCTATCGAAAATGAACGACCACTTGATTCCCAGAGATTCGGTTAGCGGGTCCACCTTGAAGTCGTATCGCAGGAAGCTGTCGAATGAGTCGAAGTTCTCGACACGATCATTTGCAAAGCTGAGCGTAACTTGTGATTGGATATCCTTGATGCCGTGCAGGTGCAGCTTCTTTGAAATCTTCTTGTGAAGATCCTCGATGTTCGGTGTCGTCAGTAGGATTCTGTCAGCGTAAATCTGGCTACTGCTGTTCCTGGATGCAGAAGCTATCTTCAGAACTGTGAGCTCCGGTGTTGGCTCTTCGCTGATGATCGACAGAGAATAGTTCTTCAATTGTGTTCTACCTGGGTTAGTTTAGTAGACATGATGGATGACCTGCCAACCTCGCAAAC
>CANGHQ010000305.1 GCA_947453585.1 Burkholderiales bacterium
CAATCGGCCACCGGCATCAAGTCGGCCAAGCTGGTGCAAAAGTCCATGGGCATGTCGGCTGGGTCTTTCAACACCCGCGAGTTTTTCCATGGCGCCAGTTTGGCCGTGGTGCGCAATATGCGCTGGGCGTTCTCATTGGGCCTGTTTGTGCTGCCGCTCGTGCTGGCCTGGTGGGCCTTTTCCAGCGCCACGCTCTGGCCGTGGGTGCTGGCGTCGGTGCTGCAAGCCCCGTCGCTGATCGCCGAGCGCTGGGTGTTTTTTGCGCAGGCCAAGCATCCACAGAATTTGTATTACCAGACGGTGGGATAAACGCTCGGGGGTCGGGGGCACGGGCACACGTGGGACGCAAGCCGCCATGGCACTCAGCTTCGTTCGTGTCCTCCGCCCTACGGGCTCCCCCTTTACCTCACTGCGCTGAGCGCCATGCCGTCCTGCGTCTGCCAGCTTGGTTGGTACCACGGAGCGTTACATAGTTGAGTTCCTATCGCGCAGGCTGCCGAGGGCCATGGGGTGGATGGTGCAGTGAGGTAATGGGGGAGCCCGCAGGGCGGAGGACACGAACGGAACCATCCACCCCATGGCCCTCGGCGTACACAAACCGAAGCGCACAGACCAGGACGCGCAAACCCACACCAACAAGGCCTATGTCCGCAGCCTAGGAGTCGCCCACTTCGCCGCCTCGGATAACCACTTCGGCTCGCTGCCGGTCAAACACCCGCCACCTAGAATGAATCCATCAACCCAAATTGAAAGTCGCTTCGCCATGCAAGTAGCCTCTAAACACCTCGACGATCTGGAATGGACTGCATGGCCCACAGAGCAGCTGGCCCTGCGAGGCAAGGCGCAATGGAAAGAGCTGCTCGGCAGCGCTTCTGGCTGCGACAACGACATGACCATGGGCGTGGTTCGCCTCAGACAAGGCGAATCGCTTGAGCCCCATCGCCATGCGCAGCCTGAAACCTATTTCACCTTGTCCGGACGTGGCACCGTCACCATTGAGGACGTGGTGCATGCCGTCGAACCTGGACGGATGCTGTTCATTCCTGGCAACGCCCAGCACCAGATCAACAATGTTGATGAAGAAGACCTGACGATTCTTTATGCGTTTGCCATCAGTGATTTCAGCAAAATTCAGTACCACTTCTAAGCCGGCCCCGATACTCGCCCGCTGACAGCCGCACTTAGCCCCGCACTCCAACCGAGGAACGCCCCATGGACACCCCCGCAGATACCGCACACGCGCACGACCATAGCCACACCCCCACCGACTGGAAGCACGACGGCGTGCGCGTGGTGCCGGGCGATCAGCTCGACGGCAACGTGCCGTCCACACCGGGAATGGACCGCAAAGCGGCCATCAACTTTGCCCGCGTGGGTGCGCAAAAACTGTGGGCGGGCACGGTGCATATCCACCCCAACGCCAAGACCGGCGCACACCACCACGGGCCGCTGGAGAGCGTGATTTACGTGATCAAGGGCCGGGCGCGCATGCGCTGGGGCAACGCGCTGGAATTTACTGCCGAGGCCGGACCGGGCGACTTTATTTATGTGCCGCCCTTTGTGCCGCACCAGGAAATCAATGCCAGTGCCGACGAGGCGCTCGAATGTGTGCTGTGCCGCAGCGACGGGCAGGCCATTGCCGTCAACCTGGACATCGAACCGGCAGAAAAGCCCGAGACCGTGCTCTGGATCGACCCCACGCACCCACAAGGCGGGATCTGATTTGCGCGCGCCCAACACCCGCGCGCTGGCCAACTTCTTGTGCATGTTGTCCATGCTGGTCTGGGCGCTGGGCTTGCCTGCGGCCGATCTACTGATTGGCCCGGTGCCTGCCTTGCCGCTCACAGCCGCGCGCATGGTGATGGCCGCGCTGTGCCTGCTGCCGTTGTGGTGGTGGATGGAAGGCACGCAGGCGCTGCGCGGGGCGCACTGGGGCAAGGGCGTGCTGGTGGGCGGCGGGGGCATTGGCATTGGCGCTTTCATGCTGGTGCTGGGCCAAGGCCGCACCAACGTGGTGACGGTGGCGGTCATCTCGGCGGCCATGCCGGTGGTGGGCATTGCCATTGAGGTGCTGCTGGACGGGCGCAAGATGACGCTGGCACTGGTGCTGGGCGTGTTGCTCAGCCTGGGCGGCGGTGTGATGGCGCTCGGTGGCGCGGGCGACGGGCTGGGCATGGGCCTGGGCGCGCTGCTGTGCTTTGGCTCCATCGTGCTCTACACCATGGGCTCGCGCATGACGGTCACATCTTTTCCCACACTCACGCCGCTGGGGCGCACCACGGTCACGCTCACTGGCGCGGCCTTGGCCACCAGTGTGGCGGCGGCTCTTAACGCGCTGCTCGGCGGCGCCGGACCCGACTGGAATGTGCTGGGCCTGAAAGAACTCGGCGCGCTGGCGGTATTTGCCATTGGCGGCCTGGCCATCAGCCAGGTGCTGTGGATCATGTCGATTGGCAGCCTGGGCATTGCCATGTCGTCGCTGCACATCAACGCCACGCCGTTTTACGTGATGCTCATCCTGTTTGCGCTGGGCGGCGCCTGGGACTGGACGCAGGCGCTGGCCGCCGCCGTGGTGGGCCTGGGCGTGCTGATTGCGCAAGGCATCGTGCCGCTGCAGTGGCGCCGCACCTCTGCGGCCTGAGCTGCAAATCGCACTGTCGCCCGCGCAACCCATGACCGGGCGCAAGCGCATTAAGGTGGCGCTGGGCTAAGGTTCGGCGTGTTTCACCGGCCACGTCCTTCACCGCAAGGAGTTCCATGCTGCAACGCGCCTTTATTGCCTCGGCCTTGGTTTGGGGCCTGATTTCTTCACCAGGACCCGCCATGGCCCAAACCAACCACATTGACACCATTCGGTCCGATGCCCCGCAACTCGCAGCCTATGGTGGCGCCGTGGGCGTAACCACGCGCACCGTCACCAACCCCGGCCAGCTCGACATTGCCGGTTTCAAGGCCGGCGCACCCATGCCGGTCTACGACCGCGCGCTGACGCTCGAAGTCTGGTACCCGGCGCTGCTGGCCGCAGGCCAGGCGGGCGGCGGCAGCTACCGCGCCATCACGCGCGACGGCAAGACCGAAGTCACCCTGCACGGGCGCGCGGTGCGCGACGCCGCGCCGCAGCCCGCAGGCGGCCCTTACCCGCTGCTGATCGTCTCGCACGGCTATCCGGGCAACCGCTTTTTGCTCAGCCACCTGGCAGAAAACCTGGCCAGCAAGGGCTATGTGGTGGCCTCGATTGACCACGCCGACAGCACCTACGACCGCCAGGGCCCCTTTGGCAGCACGCTGCTCAACCGTTCGCTGGACCAGCTGTTTGTGCTCAATGCAATGGCCCGCCTGGGCCGCAGCGACGCCACGCTCAAGGGCTTGGTCAACGCCGACCAAACCGCCTTGATTGGCTACTCTATGGGCGGCTTTGGCGCGCTCAACACGGTCGGCGCCGGCTTTACCGCTGCCAGCGTGGGCTATGCCTGGGGCACGCCCAATGGC
>CANGHQ010000306.1 GCA_947453585.1 Burkholderiales bacterium
AAAGCGGCACCACCGGCATCAACACCTTGCGCATCTATTCGCCCACCAAGCAAGCACTTGACCAAGACCCGGACGGCGCCTTCATACGCCAGTGGGTGCCCGAGCTGGCCCGCGTGCCGCTGCCCTACCTGGCCGAGCCCTGGAAGATGAACGACACGTTGGAGCGCATGGCCGGCTGCGTAATTGGCCGCGACTACCCGGCACCCATCGTGGACGATAAGCAGGCGGTCAAGGCCGCCAAAGACCGCTTGTACGGCCTGCGCAAAACCCCCGAGGCGCGCGCCGAGGCCGACGCGGTGCAATCGCGCCACGGCTCGCGCAAGAGTGGCATGGTGCAAAACGGCGTGCGGCGCGCGAATGCGGCGGGAAGTTCCGCCATGGCTAAGGCGCAAGCCACGAGCCAATCTCAGCAAACCGACCTGTTCGCCGACTTGGACGAAGCGCCCGGCGACCACGCTGCGGGACTCGCGTGAAAACTGAACTGAGAACCGAACTGAGAATCGACTTGAAAGCCCTATGAAAAACGACTTCAAAGGCAACAAAAGCAGCCTGCCCTCCAAACCCTGCGCCGTCTGCCAGCGCCCCATGACCTGGCGCAAAGCCTGGGCCAAGAACTGGGAGTCGGTGCGCTATTGCTCCGACGCCTGCCGCGCCAAGAAGAACACTGCGCCGTCTACGGGCAGCGCAAGCTAAGTCACCAACACCAAAGCAAGCTCCAGCCCCCAATCAGACACCACTAGCGCAGCTACCGTGGAAGCCACCGACGCTGCGGTCTCGACCGACCCAGGCTCCGCCCCCCGCACGCCAATCCGCCACCTCGTGCTCGTGCTTGGCGACCAGCTCGACATCAGCGCCACCGCCCTAGACGGCTTCGACCCAGCGCAAGACATGCTTTGGATGGCCGAAGTGGCGCAAGAGTCCGAGCACGTCTGGTCCGCCAAGCAGCGCACCACCGTGTTTTTGAGCGCCATGCGCCACTTTGCCGCCGACTTGCGCGCTAAAAGTTGGCCGCTGCATTACGTCCCCCTGGACGCGCCCGACAACTGCGGCACCTTGGCTGGTGAACTGGCCAAGGCGATTTCCATCTACCGGCCCCAAACCCTGGTGATGACCGCGCCCGGCGACTGGCGCGTGCTGCAAGACCTGCGCGGTGCAGCGCTTGCGGGCAAGGTGCCGATGGACGTGCGCGACGATCTGCATTTCTTCAGCACCGTGCGCGACTTTGCCGCCCACGCCAAGGGCCGCAAGCAGCTGCGCCTGGAATACTGGTACCGCGAGCTGCGCCAGAAAACCGGCATCCTGATGGACGGCAAAGCACCCGTGGGTGGCCAGTGGGATTTTGACGCCGACAACCGCGCATCCTTCGGCGCCAAAGGCCCCGGCGCCGTGCCGCTGCCCACGCGCTTTGCGCCCGACGCCACCACGCAAGCCGTGATTGCGCTGGTCAACACCCGCTTTGCCAGCCACCCCGGCAGCGTGGCCGAATTTGGCTGGCCGGTCACGCGCGCGCAGGCGCTGCTGGCACTGGGCGCTTTTATCCAAGAGCGCCTGCCCTTCTTTGGCGAACACCAGGACGCGATGTGGGAAGGCGATGTGTGGCTTTACCACTCGCACCTTGCCTGCGCCATGAACCTCAAGCTGCTGGGCGCGCGCGAAGTGGTGGCCGCCGCCGAGGCCGCCTACCGCGCAGGCGCCGCTCCGCTGCCCGCAGTCGAAGGCTTTATCCGCCAGATTTTGGGCTGGCGCGAATACGTGCGCGGCATTTACTGGACGCAGATGCCGGAATATGTAGAGCGCAACGCGCTGGGCGCCACCGCCGATCTGCCCGCCTTTTATTGGACCGGTGACACCGACATGGCCTGCCTGCGCGACGCCATCGGCCAGACCCTGCGCCACGGCTACGCGCACCACATCCAGCGCCTGATGGTCACGGGTTTGTATGCGCTGCTGCTGGGCGCCAAGCCCCAGCAAGTGCACCAGTGGTATTTGGCCGTGTACGTGGACGCGGTGGAATGGGTGGAGCTGCCCAACACTTTAGGCATGAGCCAGTTCGCCGACGGCGGCGTCATGGCCAGCAAGCCCTACGCGGCCAGCGGCAAATACATCCAGCGCATGAGCAACCACTGCAAGGGCTGCCGTTTTGACCCGGCGCTTTCGGTGGGCGAATCGGCCTGCCCCTTCACCACGCTGTATTGGGACTTTTTGCTGCGCCATGAAACGACGCTGACCGCCAACCCGCGCATGGGCATGCAGCTCAAAAATCTGGCGCGGCTGTCCACCGATCAGCGCGGCGCCATCGTGGCGCAAGCCACCCGGCACCGCAAAGCTACGGCCGCTGTGGCCAGCACCCACCCGGCAGGCACACCATGAGCGCGCTGTTTCCCGCCAAGGACGTGTTGCCGCCAAGCCCAGAGGCCGCGCACGCGCGCCTGAACGCAGTAGACCCACAGGCCTACGCGCGCAGCCGCAACCACATCGACGGCGCCGTCACCCGGCTCTCGCCCTACCTCACGCACGGGCTCATCACGCTGCCCCAGGCCTACCAGGCTATCAACGCGCGTACGACGCTTGAGCCCCAAGGCAAGCTGGTGTTCGAGTTTGGCTGGCGCGAATACCACCACCATGTGTGGGCGCACCTGGGTGAGCGCATCCAACGCGATCTGCGTCCGGGCCTGCACGACACCACAAGCTACGCCGCGCAGGTGCCCGAAGACGTGCGCCAAGCCGCCACGGGCATTCCCGCGATTGATGAGGCGGTGCGCACCCTGTACGCCACCGGCTACCTGCACAACCACGCACGCATGTGGCTGGCGAGCTACCTAGTGCACATCCGCAAAGTACATTGGCACGCGGGTGCCAGCTGGATGATTGCGCACCTGCTCGACGGCGACCTGGCCAGCAACCACCTGAGCTGGCAATGGGTGGCAGGCACCGGCAGCACCAAGCCCTATTTGTTCAACGCCGACAACGTAGCCCGCTACGCGCCCGAGCCCTGGCACAGCCCGGACACGACTATCGACACCAGCTACGAGGCGCTGGACGAACTGGCACGTAGCCCCAAAAGTGTGCTGCCGCGCGCGCCCTCCCAGCGCAGCACGGTCGCCGCCACCGACGAGCCCGCCATGCTGACCTCGCCGCCTGCCGCCTTGGGCTTTGTGACACCTGAGCCAAGCGCCAGCTCCAACGCCAGCACTAACTCCAACTCCCTTTCAGGCAAAGACGTGTGGCTGGTGCACGCTTGGTCCCTGGGCCAGCGCCCGCCCGAAGTACCCGCAGATGCGGTTTGCATTGCCGTTGCGGTGGCCGAGTTTCACCAGCACAACCCGTGGAGCGCGCTGCGCTGGAACTTCGTAAGCCAGCGCATGGCGGACATGGCGTCGGCGCGCTGGTTTGCCAGTGCAGCGGCGATTTGCGCCGCCTTGTCCGACGCGCGCTGCGTGCATGTGATGGAAGACTTGCACCTGGGTAACTTCCCGCACCACC
>CANGHQ010000307.1 GCA_947453585.1 Burkholderiales bacterium
ATTGAAGTGATGTCTGGGCCGTTTGCCAAGACGGGCGAGGGCTCTTTGAGCCAGTTGCGCGAAGTGGCGCTGCAGCTCAACGCCAAGGCCAAGGGCAATGACCCGACTTTTGAGATCGTGCCCTTTGACGGCAAGGGTTCGCCCCAAGAGAGCGTGGTCGCGCTCAAGTCGGCGGTGGACCAGGGCATTCACTACATCACCCAGGGCGGCGGCTCGGGCGTGGCGCTGGCGCTGACGGATGCGATTGCCAAACTCGCCGAGCGCGAGCCCGAAAAAGCCGTGGTGTTCATGAACTACGCGGCCATGGACCCCTTGCTCACCAACGAGCGCTGCAACTTTTGGCATTTCCGCTTCTATCCATCGAGCGAAATGAAGATCGAGGCCCTGACCACTTACCTGACCAAGCGTCCGGACGTGAAAAAGGTGTTTTTGTTCAACCAAAACTACACCCACGGCCAGCAAGTGGCCAAGGCTTCGCGCCTGTACTTGAGTCGCAAACGCCCGGACGTGACCATCGTGGGCGACGACATGATCCCGATTGCCCAGGTGCGTGACTTTGCGCCCTATGTGGCCAAGATCAAGGCCTCTGGCGCGGACACGGTGATCACCTCCAACTGGGGCAGCGACCTGACCCTGTTCTTCAAGGCGGCCAAAGAGGGCGGCCTGAACATCAACTTCTTCACCATGAACGCCAACAACCCCGGCACGCCGGCAGAAATGGGTTCGTGGGGTGCAGAAAAAGTCGGCGTCATCTGGAACTGGGGCCACAACGCGCCTACGCCTGAGCTGGAAAAAATCTACCTGGCCTACAAAGCCAAGTACAACGAAGACTTCATCTTCGCCGCCCACTGGAATTCGCTGAGCATGTTGTCCGCAGCAGTGCAAAAAGCCGGAACAGTCGAGCCCAAAAAAGTGGCCTACACGCTTGAAGGCATGAAGTACAAGAGCCCGATTGGTGAAGTCGAAATGCGCAAGACCGACCACCAGTTGCTCGCTCCCTTGTTCCTGGGCATCTGGGCCAAGCAAGGCAGCAAAGGCGTGAAATACGACGCCGAAAAAACCGGCTACGGCTTCCGCTCTGAGGTGGTGTGGGATTCGTACATCAGCGCGCAGCCCACGTCCTGCCAGATGGCCCGTCCTTAATCCATTGAAAGCACCCGCCATGTTCCAACCCGGCCTGATGATGAACCTGCCCTTGCTGCTGTCGAGCGTGATTGAGCACGCCGCAGCGCAATATGGCACTGTTGAAGTCGTCTCACGCGAAACCCACGGCCCGCTGTTTCGCTACACCTACGCCGACTGCGCGGTGCGCGCGCGCAAGCTGGCCAACGCGCTGGCTGGGCTGGGCCTCACAGGCGGCGACGCCGTGGGCTCCATTGCCTGGAACAACCACCGCCACCTGGAGGCGTATTACGCCGTCTCGGGCAGCGGCATGGTGATGCACACCTGCAACCCGCGCCTGCAGGCACAGCAGCTCATCTACATCATCAACCACGCGGAAGACCGCGTGGTCTTGTTCGACGCCACCTTTGCGCCCTTGGTCAAAGGCATTGCGGCGCATTGCCCCGGCGTGCGCGCCTGGATCTGTTTGGCCGACGCGGCCAACACCCCGGCCATTGAAGGGGTCGCCAACCTGCTGTCCTACGACGAGCTGATCGCGCCTTGCAGCGACGTGTTTGCCTGGCCGCAACTGGATGAAAACACCGGTGCGGCGCTGTGCTACACCTCAGGCACCACGGGCAACCCCAAGGGCGCCATGTATTCGCACCGCGCCCTGGTGCTCAACGCCATGTCGGGATGCCTGCCGGGCTTGCTGTCGCTCTCGCCCAGCGACACGATTCTGCCCGTGGTGCCCATGTTCCACATCAACGCCTGGTGCATCCCCTATGCGGCGCCCATTGGCGGCACCAAGCTGGTTTTGCCCGGCCCCAAGCTCGACGGCCAGTCTTTGTATGAGCTGATGGAGTCCGAAGGCGTGACCATCAGCGCCGGCGTGCCCACCATCTGGCAGGGCCTCTTGGCCTATGTGGAACAGCACGGCTTGCGCTTTAGCACCATGCGCCGCACCGGCGTGGGCGGCTCGGCCATGCCGCAGGCGCTGATTGCCAAGTTCATGGACGTGTACGGCGTGGACGTGCGCCACGGCTGGGGCATGACCGAGACCACCGCCATCGGCACCATGAGCACCCTGCCGCCCCAGTCCAAAGACTGGACCTCAGAACAAAAACAGGCCTTGCTGGCCAAACAGGGCCGCAGTGCCTTTGGCGTAGAAATCAAAATCGTCAGCGAAGACGGCGCCACTTTGCCCCGCGACGGCAGCGCACAAGGCGAACTCATGGTGCGCGGCCACTGGATTATTTCGTCCTACTTCAAAGGCGAGAAGTCGCCGCTGGTTGACGGCTGGTTCCCCACCGGTGACATCGCCACCATCGCGCCAGACGGCACCATGCAGATTCGCGACCGCACCAAGGACGTGATCAAAACCGGCGGCGAATGGATCAGCTCCATCGACCTGGAAAGCGCCGCTGTCGGCCACCCCGCCGTGGCCATGGCCGCCGTCATCGGCGTCAAACACCCCAAGTGGGACGAGCGCCCCTTGCTCTTCATCGTGCGCAAACCCGGCGCCACCTTGGAGAAGGAAGAAATCCTGAAATTCCTGGAAACCAAAGTCGCCAAATGGTGGGTGCCCGACGACGTGGTCTTCCTCGAATCCCTGCCCGTAGGCGGCACCGGCAAGGTGCAAAAGGGGGATTTGCGCAAGGAATATGGCGGGGTGTTTAGCTGAAAGGCTGGGCTTGCAGGCGAGTCTGGCTGCCGAACCTGCTCGCGCGCCCCGAAGGCGGTAGCCCCTAAACGGTAACCGCCTCCACCCCTTTTTTCTCGATCAGTTGCAGGAGCTTTGCCGACGAGCCGCTGGGGTGCTTGCCAGACTTGGGCGATTCCCACTTCTGGACCGCCGACACGCTGACGTTCAAAAAGCCCGCAAAAACCGACTGGCTCATTTTTGCCTTGGCCGTTCGGATTTGAACCACTGTCTCGGCGCTGTATACCGGTGGCGGCGCGCACAGCGCCTGGATCTGGCCCATGTCCGCCTTTGAAAGCAGCCCATGCCCGCGCAAGGCCAGTGCCATTTCCAACATTTCGCCCGCAATGCGGTTGCTGCTATTTTTCGTCTTTCTCACTGCAAATCTCCTTGATGGTTCCGTCTGCCGCAAGCGCGTCGAGCCTGTCGGGGCTTGCCGCCTGCAATCCTTTTGCGATGATCTTGGCGGCACCCAATTCGCCGTCCGAAAAGTCAGCGCCTGGATCGCTTTTTTGCCTTCCAGCAATAAAGAAAATCGCGTTTGCATGTTGCTTGGCGACCAGGGTTCGGAATGCGCCGCGTTTTCCCTGGTCTGCGAATGCGACCCGCTTCTTGCATAAGCCTGCGCCCAAATCAGCCTCGAACTGGCTATTGGCTATTTCTTGTGCAGCTTCGCAGA
>CANGHQ010000308.1 GCA_947453585.1 Burkholderiales bacterium
CAAGTTCCGGCCGTGGTGCCCAGCGCTGGCCACCCGGCGCAGCGCGACTTTGCCAAGACCGACTACATCGCCGCCGTGCTGCGCGCCAAAGAGCTGATTGCCGGGGGCGACTTCATGCAAGTGCAGGTGGGCCAGCGCATCAAAAAGCGCTACACCGCCTCGCCCCTGAGCCTGTACCGCGCGCTGCGCTCGCTCAACCCCAGTCCGTACATGTATTACTACAACTTCAGCGGCGCGGCCGTGGGGGCGGCAGATTTCCATGTGGTTGGCGCCAGCCCCGAGATTTTGGTGCGCCAAGAAACCCTGCCGAGCGGCGACACCAAGGTCACCATCCGCCCGCTGGCGGGCACCCGCCCCCGCGGCGCCACGCCCGAGCTCGACAAAGCCGCTGAGCACGAATTGGTGAACGACCCCAAAGAGCGCGCCGAGCACGTGATGCTGATTGACCTGGCGCGCAACGACATCGGCCGCATTGCGCAGATTGGCACGGTCAAGGTGACAGACGCGTTTTGCATTGAACGTTACAGCCACGTGATGCACATCGTGAGCAATGTCGAAGCCACGCTCAACCCGGGCATGACCAGCATGGACGTGCTCAAAGCCACCTTTCCGGCAGGCACCCTGACCGGCGCGCCCAAGGTGCACGCCATGGAGCTGATTGACCAGCTCGAGCCCACCAAGCGCGGCATTTACGGCGGCGCCTGCGGCTACCTGAGTTATGCGGGTGACATGGACGTGGCCATTGCGATTCGCACCGGCATCATCAAAGACCAGATGCTTTATGTGCAGGCCGCTGCCGGCGTGGTGGCCGACAGCGTGCCCGAACTGGAATGGGCCGAGACCGAACACAAAGCCCGCGCGCTACTGCGCGCGGCCGAACTGGTGGAAGAGGGACTGGAGTGACTATGAAACTGCTCATGATCGACAACTACGACAGCTTTACCTACAACATCGTCCAGTACTTTGGTGAGCTGGGTGCCGAGGTGGAAGTGTTTCGCAACGACGAAATTACGCTGGAAGGCATCGCCCAGCGCGCGCCCGACCGGCTGGTGATTTCGCCTGGCCCTTGCTCGCCCAAAGAGGCGGGTATTTCGGTAGCGGCCATTCAGCACTTCATGGGCAAGCTGCCGATTTTGGGCGTCTGCCTGGGCCACCAGGCCATTGGTGCGGCGCTGGGCGGCACCATCATTCGCGCCCAGGAGCTGATGCACGGCAAAACCAGCGTGATCACCACCACGCAAGAAGGTGTGTTTGCCGGGCTGCCGGCTAAATTCACCGTCAACCGCTACCACTCGCTGGCTATCGAGCGCGCAACCTGCCCGCCCGAGTTGGCCATTACCGCCTGGACGGACGATGGTGAAATCATGGGTGTGCGCCACACGCATCTGCCCTTTGCGCAGCGCATGGAAGGCGTGCAGTTCCATCCCGAGAGCATCCTGACCGAGCACGGCCATGCCATGCTGAAAAACTTCTTGCAATAAAGGCCCGCCATGAACACCCTTGTTGACCTGCGCAGCGACACCGTCACCCAGCCCACGGCCGCCATGCGTGCGGCCATGTTTGCCGCGCCATTGGGCGACGATGTGTTTGGCGACGACCCGTCGGTCAACGCATTGCAAGAGCGCATTGCCGACATGCTGGGGTTCGAGGCGGCCTTGTTCATGCCCACCGGCACGCAAAGCAATTTGTGTGGCCTGATGGCGCATTGCCAGCGCGGCGACGAATACATCGTCGGCCAGTCGGCGCACACCTACCGTTATGAGGGCGGCGGCGCAGCGGTGCTGGGCAGCATTCAGCCGCAACCGCTGGCGCAAAACGCCGCAGGCCAAATGGCGCTGGCCGACATTGCAAACGCCATCAAACCCGACGACTGCCACTTCGCCCGCACCCGCTTGTTGTGCCTAGAGAACACCTGGAACGGCCACCCGATGCCCATGGACTACCTGGCGCAGGCCACGGCCCTGGCGCGTCAGCACGGGTTGGCCGCGCACCTGGACGGGGCGCGCCTGTTCAACGCGGCTGCAGCCAGCGCCCAGCCGGGTGAGTCCGTAGCGGCTGCGGCGCGGCGCATTGCCAGCCACTTTGACAGCGTGTCGGTCTGCTTTAGCAAGGGCCTGGGCGCGCCCGTGGGTTCGGCCCTGTGCGGCAGCAAAGAGGTGATTGCGCGCGCCCACCGCGTGCGCAAAATGGCTGGCGGCGGCATGCGCCAATCGGGCTTGTTGGCAGCGGCAGCCAGTTATGCGCTCGAACACCACCTGGAACGCCTGGCCGACGACCACGCACTGGCGCAACGCCTGTCGCTCGGCTTGCAAGGCATCGACGGTTTGCAAGTGCGCTCCGCCCAAACCAATATCGTGTTTGTCGATGTGGCCGATGGCCGGGGGCCGGACTTGCTGGCCTTTCTGAAAGAGCGCGGCGTGCTGGCCACGGGTCTGATCGGCCTGCGTTTTGTCACCCACCTGGATGTGGACGTGGCCGGCATTGACGGGGCGGTGGAGGCGGTCCAGGCATTTTTTAGCCAAGGCGCAAGCACTTCCACGGCATCCATTGCTGGCCGCGCTGCCGTCTATTGAACCTGCGCCTGATGCCCACCGACCAACTCCTGCTGTTCATCGCTGCAGGCTTGCTGCTGAACCTCACGCCAGGGCCCGATGTGCTCTATGTGGTCAGCCATTCGCTGCGCAGCGGCGCCCGCGCGGGCATGGTGGCGGCGCTGGGCATTACTGCGGGTTGCTTTGTGCACATCTTTGCCGCCGCCGTGGGCGTGAGCGCGCTGATGGCGGCGTCTGCCACCGCGTTTGCACTGCTCAAATGGGCGGGGGCGGCTTATCTGGTGTACGTGGGCCTGCGCCTGTTGCGGGCCGGGCCCGCTGCCGTTGTGAGACTGGACGCGGCGCCTGCCGATGTCGCACAGCCCCAAGACGCCAGCGCCTACCGCACCATCTTTTTGCGCGGCTTTTGGACCAATGCGCTCAACCCCAAGGTGGCGCTGTTTTTTCTGGCCTTTGTGCCGCAGTTCATCACGCCGCAGGTGGACAACAAACCGTTGGCGTTTTTGCTGCTGGGTTTGCTGTTCAATTTCAACGGCCTGTGGGTGAATTTCGGCTGGGCCGCAGCCGCCGCTTTTCTGGCGCGCCGCAGCGGCCTGGTTCAGCGCAGCCTGCGCTGGCTTGACCGCGCAGCCGGCGCCCTGTTTGTAGGATTCGGAATCAGACTGGCGCTCACCGCAGCGCCCCAGCCATAAGGAAAAAGCCATGCCCCACGCCTCCAAGATCACCCCGCAAGAAGCGCTGCAGCGCACCATCGAGCACCGCGAAATCTTCCACGACGAAATGCTGCACCTGATGCGCCAAATCATGTCCGGCGAAATGTCGCCGGTGATGATGGCCGCACTCATTACCGGCTTGCGCGTCAAGAAGGAAACCATTGGCGAGATCACGGCGGCTGCGCAAGTGATGC
>CANGHQ010000309.1 GCA_947453585.1 Burkholderiales bacterium
ATGCGCAACTCGCACAGGCCGTCCGGGCTGCGCAGCGATGGTGCGCCGTGCGCGGGCACAAAACCCATGGCGGGCGCGGCGGCGGGCGGGGCGCTGCCCAAGAGTTCGGCCAGCGGCACACCCAGCGCATTGGCCAGGCGCCAGACCACAGCCACCGTTGGGTTAGCCTGCGCACGCTCAATTTGCGACAGCATGGATTTGGAGACGCCTGCCATGCGCGAGAGCTCGTCAAGCGACAAGGCGCGGCTCTGGCGCAGCGCCGCCAGCGTGGCACCCACGCGCGGCGGCTCGGTGGCGGGCGCCGCCTTAGGTGAGGAAGAAAGTGATGAAGCAGGACGCGCAGCCACGAAATATCCCTTATAGTGGCGCTTGTTCGATATATTGAACAAACTAATTTATTGGTGCACAAACGAATAGCGCCATTGTGCCCCAGCTTTTTACCGAGGTTTCCATGCCCAATACCGCCGCCGCCAGCCTGCCCACATCGCCGTTTTATACGCACATCGCCGCCGAGCTGGAATCCATCCGCACTGCTGGCCTGTACAAAGCAGAGCGCGTGATCACCAGCGCGCAAAGCGCCCACATCCGCACCCGCGCGGCGGACGGCAGCGAGCGCGAGGTGCTCAATCTGTGCGCCAACAATTACCTGGGCCTGTCTTCGCACCCGGCGGTGATAGAAGCCGCGCACGAGGCGCTGCGCACCCATGGCTACGGCCTGAGTTCGGTGCGTTTTATCTGCGGCACACAAGACCTGCACAAAACCCTGGAGGCGCGCCTGTCGCGCTTTTTGGGCACCGAAGACACCATTCTTTACGCCGCCGCCTTTGACGCCAATGGCGGCCTTTTTGAGCCGCTGCTCGGTGAGGAAGACGCGGTGATCAGCGACGAACTCAACCACGCCTCCATCATTGACGGCATTCGCCTGTGCAAAGCCAAGCGCTACCGCTACAAGCACAACGACATGGCCGACCTGGAACGCTGCCTGGCCCAGGCCCGTGCTGAAGGCGCGCGCTTTACCCTGGTGTTTACCGACGGCGTGTTTTCCATGGACGGCACGGTGGCCCAGCTCGGCGCCATGCGCCAACTGTGCGACCGTTTTGGCGCGCTGCTGGGCGTGGACGAATGCCACGCCACCGGCTTTGTGGGCGCCACCGGGCGCGGCACGCCCGAATATCGGGGCGTGTGGGGCCAAGTGGACATCATCACCGGCACGCTGGGCAAGGCGCTGGGCGGCGCGTCTGGCGGCTTTACCAGCGGGCGGCGCGAGGTGATTGAGCTGCTGCGCCAGCGCTCGCGGCCCTACCTTTTCTCGAACACAGTGGCGCCCATGATCGTGGGCGCGTCGATTGCGGTGCTTGATTTGCTGGAGGCCTCTAGCGCGCTGCGCGAGCAACTGGCCGAGAACACCGCCTATTTTCGACAGGCGATGGGCGAGGCCGGGTTTGCCATTGCACCGGGCGACCACCCCATCGTGCCCATCATGGTGTTCGAGGCGCAAGTGGCCCAAGCACTGGCCGCGCGCATGTTGGAGTTGGGCGTCTATGTGGTGGGCTTTTTCTTTCCGGTCGTGCCCCAGGGCAAGGCGCGCATCCGGGTGCAGATGAGCGCGGCGCACACGCGTGCGGATCTCGAATTTGCCGTGGCCGCCTTCACCCAGGCCGGGCGCGAACTTGGCCTGATTGCCTGAGGAGCGCGCCATGAACAAGCCTTGTATTTTGGTGATTGGCGCCAACGGCCAGATTGGCAGCGAGTTGGTGGAAGCGCTGGCGCAGCGCCACGGCGCGCAGGCCGTTATTTCGAGCGACATTGCCACCACCGCCCGGCTCGAGGCGCGCAGACTGGGCGTGCGCCACGTGGCGATGGACGCCACTGACGCCCCAGCCCTGCAGTCGATCGTGGAACGCTTTGGCGTCACGCAAATCTACCTGCTGGCCGCCGCCCTGTCAGCGCGCGCCGAGCAGCATCCCACCTGGGCCTGGGACCTGAACATGAAAAGCCTGTTGAACGTGTTGGAGCTGGCGCGCAGTCACAAATTGCGCGTGTTTTGGCCCAGCTCGATTGCCGCCTTTGGCCCCAGCAGCCCCAAGGTGATGACGCCCCAAACCACCACCATGGACCCAAGCAGCGTGTACGGCATCTCCAAACTCGCGGGTGAGGGCTGGTGCGCCTGGTACCACCGCACCCACGACGTGGACGTGCGCAGCCTGCGCTACCCCGGCCTGATCAGTTGGAAGACGCCACCGGGCGGCGGTACCACCGATTACGCAGTCGAGATTTTTCACGCCGCGCTGCAGCGGGGCCACTACACCAGCTTTTTGGCCGCCGACACCGCGCTGCCCATGATGTACATGCCCGACGCCATCCGCGCCACGCTCGAGCTGATGGACGCACCCAGCGAGCAGGTGCGCCAGCGCGGCGCCTACAACCTGGCGGGCCTGAGTTTTACGCCCGAGCAAATAGCCCAGGCGATTGCGCGCGAACTACCTGGCTTTGGCATCGACTACGCGCCGGACTTCCGCCAGGCCATTGCCAACAGCTGGCCGCAGTCCATCGACGACAGCGAGGCCTGCAAGGACTGGGGCTGGAGGGCGCAGTACGACCTTGACGCCCTGGTGCACGACATGCTGGCCCACCTGCGCCCGCTGCTGCTAGCGCCGCCGCAGCGCAAGGCGGCTTGAGGCGGAATAAGACGGCACATGGAGCCGTGTGGCTGGAAAAAGTGTGAAGCCCACCGTTACGCCGGATTCTGTGCATGCGGGGTTGCCCCTGCATGTGACCACCATTAATCTGGGCCCTTGGTCGCCCAAGAGCTCGGTGCTACCTACCCGCCAACTCCGGGGGTCCCGGTCAGGACGCTGCGGCGAACCGCCTCGCTTTGCGTTGGCCTACTTGGTATTGCTGCGCGTAGAGATTGCCCGTTTCACCCGAACTTAATCGGCTCGTCTCTGTTGCTCTGATCCTCACCTTATGCCGCGCCCTTGCGGGCGTGGTTTTCAGTGGACAGCCGTTAGCTGCTACGCTGCCCTTTGCAGTCCGGACGTTCCTCCAGTGCCTGGTTTCCCAGATTGCACCAGCGGTGGTCTAGTGGGCTTCACGCCCCGATTATCGGCGCTGCGGATATCCATATAACCAGGCCGGCGTGGAATCTGCCTCAAAATGGCACCATACCGAACCATCCCCCACCCCACCGGAGACATACCCATGAGAGCCGACACCATCCTGCAAACCATTGGCAACACCCCGCACGTGCGCATCAACCGCCTGTTTGGCGCGGGCGCAAATGTGTGGATCAAGTCCGAGCGCAGCAACCCGGGCGGCTCCATCAAGGACCGCATTGCGCTGGCCATGGTGGAAGACGCCGAAAAGAGCGGCGTGCTGCAACCCGGCGCCACCATCATCGAACCCACCTCGGGCAACACCGGCGTGGGCCTGGCCATGGTGGCAGCCG
>CANGHQ010000310.1 GCA_947453585.1 Burkholderiales bacterium
ATTTTGTTTGGTACTGCTGGTGGGGTTGGGATCGGTGGGCGTGTTCGCCCAAGACAAGGTATACCGCTGTGGCAACGAATACACCAATATGCCGCCGCCTGGGAGCGCCGCAAAGTGCGTGTTGATCACGCAAGGCAATGTGACGGTGGTACCCGCAGTCAAGGCGCCGCCAGCGGCTTCGCAAGCGCCGACTCAGTCCTCCGCACCACGTTCTGACGCGCAACGCAGCAAGGATGCCGACGCGCGCTTCATCTTGGAGTCTGAGCTTAGAAAAGCCCAGGCTCACCAGGCAGAACTTCGTCGGGACTACAACAACGGTGAGCCCGAAAAACTGGGCGCCGAGACGCGAAATTACCAAAAATATATAGACCGGGTTGCTGAAATGAAAGCCAATATCCAGCGCAGCGAGGCAGACATTGCGAGTCTCAAACGCGAGATCGCGCGCCTGACGGCGGCGCGTTGAACCTATGGAGATTGCATTGAAATTTCAGCCCTTTGACTTGCTTGCCAGCCTGATTGCGGTAGTGCGCGCTGACACGGTGGTGGTGTTTTCCAACGCCGCGCTGGAGGACAGTCTGGGCATTTCGCGCCGCGCCATCGTCGGCTCGCGCTTGTCTGACGTATTTAGCGATCCCAGCTCCTTGCGCGAGGCCATTACCGGCGCCACCAAAAACGCATTTGCCGCCATGCGCTACGACGCGTTTTTGCGCCGCGTCGGCATGGATTCCCTGCCGGTGCACGTGATCGTGACCGACGCCGAAGACGGCCAGCACTACGTGGTTGAACTCGTGCCCCTGGAACAGCAAACCCGCCAGGACCGCGAAGAGCGCCTGGCCGAGCGGGCGCAGGCCAACAAGGAGCTGATCCGCAATCTGGCGCATGAAATCAAGAACCCGCTGGGCGGCATTCGGGGTGCAGCGCAGTTGCTGGAAATGGAAATTGATTCGACTGAGCTGACCGAATACACCCAGGTCATCATCCGCGAAGCCGACCGCCTGCAGACCCTGGTGGACCGGCTGCTGGCGCCCCACCGCCGCCCGCACATGGTGGGCGACGTCAATATCCACGAGGTGTGCGAACGCGTGCGCTCTTTGATCTTGGCCGAGTTTCCCAAAGGGCTGCGCGTGGTGCGGGACTACGACATCTCCATCCCCGAGTTCCGGGGCGACCGCGAGCAGCTCATCCAAACCGTGCTCAACATTGCGCACAACGCTTGCCAGGCGCTTGCCGAGCGCATCAGCCAGGGCGACGCCAGCCTGACTTTTTGTACCCGGGTGGCGCGCCAAATCACTTTTGGCAAAACCCGCTATCGGCTGGCACTGGAATTGCATGTCATTGACAACGGACCTGGCGTGCCAGATTCGATCAAGGAGCGCATCTTTTATCCTCTGGTGTCGGGCCGGGAAGGTGGCTCTGGCCTGGGGCTGACGCTGGCGCAAACCTTTGTGCAGCAACACCATGGCCAGATCGAAGTCGATAGCGTGCCGGGACGCACGGATTTCAAGATACTGATTCCGCTCCCTTAGTCGCCTAACCTGAAGAAAGCGCTCTACATGAAGCCGATTTGGATCGTAGATGATGACCAGTCCATCCGGTTTGTACTGGAAAAGGCCTTGTTGCGCGAGCACCTGCCCACGCGCAGCTTTTCCAACCCACGCGATGTGCTCGCCGCGCTGGAAGACGCCACCGACGAAGACGCACCGCAAATTTTGGTGAGCGACATCCGCATGCCCGGCGGCTCGGGTCTGGACCTGCTGGAAAAGGTCAAGGCGCGCCACCCCGGCTTGCCGGTGATCATCATGACGGCGTTCTCGGACCTGGACAGCGCGGTCAGCGCCTTTCAGGGCGGCGCTTTCGAATACCTGCCCAAGCCCTTTGACCTGCCCAAGGCGGTGGAGCTGATCCGCCGTGCGGTGCAAGAAAGCCAGCGCGAAGAAGTGGCCGAAGAACGCATCAGCGAGACGCCCGAAATGCTCGGCCAGGCGCCCGCCATGCAAGACGTGTTTCGCGCCATTGGCCGCTTGAGCCAAAGCAATGTGACGGTGATGATTACCGGCGAGTCTGGCTCGGGCAAAGAGCTGGTGGCGCGCGCGCTGCACAAGCATTCACCGCGCGCCAACGGCCCGGTTGTGGCCATTAACACCGCCGCCATTCCCAAAGACTTGCTCGAGAGCGAACTGTTTGGCCACGAGCGCGGCGCATTTACCGGCGCCCAGGCGCAGCGCCGGGGCCGCTTTGAGCAGGCCGACGAAGGCACGCTCTTTTTGGACGAAATTGGCGACATGCCGTTTGAGCTGCAAACCCGGCTGCTGCGGGTCTTGAGCGATGGGCATTTTTACCGCGTGGGCGGCCACAGCGCAGTCAAAACCAATGTGCGCGTGATTGCGGCCACGCACCAAGACCTGGAGCAGCGCGTCAAAGAAGGCGTGTTTCGTGAGGACTTGTACCACCGGCTCAATGTGATTCGCCTGCGCCTGCCCGCGCTGCGCGAACGCCGCGAAGACATTCCCATGCTCACGCGGCACTTTTTGCAGCACAGCGCCAAGCAGCTGGGCGTGGAGCCCAAACGCATTGCTGACAGTGCGGTGTTGGCGCTGGAGAATTTTGCTTTTCCAGGCAATGTGCGTCAGCTTGAGAACGTCTGCCACTGGCTGACCGTGATGGCCCCGGCCCAGGTGATCGAACCCAAAGACCTGCCGCCCGAATTTGGTGTGGTGCGCGGCGCAGCGGCGCCCGATGCAGGCCACGCGCCTGGAGCGCCAGGGGTAAATTCCCTGGCTGCGGCCCTGATGCAAGCGCCCAACGAAAGCACGCTGCCAGACGCCTTGGTGCCCGAAGGCGCGGACGCCGATCTGGCCTGGCCGCTGGACGCCGCAGGCGCGCAAGCTGGCGCCGGGCCTTTGACCGGGTGGGAACTCGAGCTTGAAGACGAGGCGCTCACCTTGCTGCGCAGCGGCCACGCCGAGGTGTGGGACTTGCTAACCCGCCGTTTTGAGGCGCGCCTGATTCAGGCGGCGCTGACCAACACCCGGGGCCGGCGCATTGAAGCGGCGCACAAGCTGGGCATTGGCCGCAACACCATCACCCGCAAGATCCAAGAGCTGGGCTTGGAGAAGAAAATTCCGGCAGCGGCGGAGGAATAGTCCCGGCGAACACTTGCTGCGGGGCAGGGCGCCTTATTTCACGTCAAATTTGGTGGATCCGTCCCAGTCATTTGCGGGCGGTGTCTGCTGGAAATGCGATGCCCGCTGCGCAAAGAGCGAGTACAGCCCGCACGTGGGATGGGCGACGCGCAGCGTTTCAAACCGGTCGGCGGCCTGGGGCCAGTCACGGGCGCGGTAGGCGGCCAGCGCCAGATCCCATTGGGCGATTTCGGCAAGCAAGTTTGTGGGCAGATCAGCAGATAAACCCAGGGGCTCAAAAATGGCTACGGCGCGGTCTTTGC
>CANGHQ010000311.1 GCA_947453585.1 Burkholderiales bacterium
CGGGCCGATCGCATCACCCTGCTTCCAGGTGCCCAGGCCGTACATATGGCGCATCTGGCGTGCCCAGATGCGGGCGGCAAAGGTGGCACCAGCGGCGCTCCAGTGGCTGGACAAGCCCAGCACATGAGCGGCATCGCTGGGGGTAAATCCGCTGTAAATCGCCAGACCCTTGCGCTCCAGACGGGCAATGGCGCGGGCCAGGGCGCGGTTTTCCATATTGGCGCGCTCCAGGTCCACCGGGCCTTGGGCCAGGGTTTCCCAGGCGAAGAGCTCGTCGTCGTTCAGGCGCGAGAGCAGCGCGGCGTCCGCGTGCAGGCGTTGGGCAAAGCGCATCTGGCTGGCGTGGGGCGTCTCATTTTGCTGGCGCTCCAGCGCTGCCAATATCTGCGGGTGCTGGTGGGCCAGCAGGCTCATGGGCACCACGCGGCGCGGGCCGATGGTCAGGCCTTCGCCGCCGTGCAGGCGCACTTCGCTGTCGCCGCCCAGGCCCACGGCGTAGACCTTCACGGCCTCGACCATGGGGCGCCAGTTGCCGACCATGGCGCCGTCAAAGCTGAGCTCGGGCAAGCCGTTGCGCACCACGGCAATGTCGGTGGTGGTGCCGCCCATGTCGGCTACTACCGCGTTTTGCAGGCCGCTCAGGGCGCAAGCGCCCAGCACGCTGGCTGCCGGGCCCGAGAGCACGGTGTTGACCGGGCGGCGCAAGGCGCTGGCCACGTTGATCAGCGAGCCGTCGCCCTGCACCACCATCAGCGGCGCGTCAATGGCGCGCGCGGCCAGGGTGCGTTGCACCGACTCAATCAGCGCCTTGACGTGAAAAATCATGCGGGCGTTGAGCGCCGCAGTCAGCGCGCGCCGGGGCGCGCCCAGGCTGGACGCCAGCTCGTGGCCGCAGGTCACTGGCACATCGCACATTTCTTGCACCCACTGGCGCAGCTGCACTTCGTGCGCCGGGTTGCGCACGCCAAAGGTGGCGGATATGGCAAAGGCGGAAACCCGGCCCATGTGCTGGGCAATCGCCGCGCGTGAGGCCGCCTCGTCCAGCGCCTGGGTGGCAATGCCTCCGGCGTCGTGGCCGCCAGGCAAGCAGACAATGCCCTCGCTGCCCAGCAAATCGACCAGGCCGCTGCTTTTGACCTGCAGCGCGTCGTAACCCGCCAGCAGCACACACACCGGTGAGCCCTTGCCCTCGACCACCGAGTTGGTGGTCAGCGTGGTGGACAGGGATACCAAGCTCACCTGCCCCAGCCAGGCTTGGGGCAGCTGGTCCAGCGCCCCGGCAATGCCCTGGGCCAGGTCAAAGCGGGTGGTCAGGCTCTTGGCGGACGCCACTACTTGGCGCTGCGCGTCCAGCAGCACCACGTCCGTGAACGTGCCGCCGGTGTCAATACCGAGGGAATAGGCCATGGGCTGCCTCAAAAAGATAGGGGCTTAGATTCCGGACGAGAGCAATGCGGGGCGAGCCCCGCACCCGGCCTGGGCCGCGCCGGCTTCGCAGAGCCAGCGGTACAGGTAGTCGGCAAAGCTGCGGCGCACCGTCAGCTCAAAGTGCGTGCCAGCAGCCAGGCACAAAAGCGTAGCGCCGGCCTTGGCCACGTGGGTTTGCGCCACTGCACCCGCGCCAAAGGCGCGCGGATGAAAGTCCATCGGGCAGCCGCGCGCGAGCAGATCGGCCGCGCCCGCGCCCTGCACTACCAGCGTGGTAAATCCGTGGCCCACCGGCACCAAGGACACATACTGCCCCGCCAACGCGCTGCGCAAGGTGGTTTCCATGGCCTCTGCCAGGCTGGGGTGCTGGTAGTGCGCGCTGCTGGGTGGGAACTTCAGCACCCACTCATCGGGCCCAAGCCACAGCAGTTGACCGGTAGGGCCGATGCTGGCCGTGTTGGCTATAAGTGGCAACGACAAACCCGTTGCGCTTTGCACTGCTGGGACAAACCCGGCGTCCGCCGCGTTGCCACGGATATTGAGCATGTCGGTAAACGCCAGTTCACCCAGGGTGACGCTGGCGCCATCGACCGACAACACGCGCTGGCCCAGGCCGGTGAGCGCGGCCAGGGGGCTTTCCAAAACAACATTAGACATGGTGACGCTTTCCTTCGGGGTCGTAAAAGACCGGGCTGCAAATGGTGGCGGCGACGATGCGCCCGTCCACCAGCGGGATGTAAACCTTCTCGCCCATGCGCGACAAACCGCCGCGCACGACCGCCATGGCAATCGGGCGGCCCACGGTGGGGCTGAAGTAGCTAGACGTCACATGCCCGACCATGGGCACCGGCAGTGCGGGCAAGGTGGCGTTTCGGGTGATTTGCGAGCCTTCGGGCAGCACGGTGGCTGCGTCGTCGGTCAGCAAGCCCACGAGCTGCTTGCGGTCGCTGCCTGCGGTGTCGCTGCGAGTGAGCGAACGGCGGCCCAGAAAGTCTTTGGTCTTGGACACCATGCCACCCATGCCCAGGTCGTAAGGCGTAATCGATCCGTCGGTTTCCTGGCCGACGATGATGTAGCCCTTCTCGGCCCGCAGCACGTGCATGGACTCGGTGCCGTAAGGCGTGATGTCAAACTCAGCACCAGCGGCCATCAGCTCGCGCCACACGTGGGCGCCGGTGTGCGATGGCACGTTCACCTCAAAGGACAACTCGCCCGAGAAGCTGATGCGCATGATGCGCGCCTTCACGCCGGCCACTGTGCCTTCGCGGTAGCTCATGAAGGGGAAGGCCTCGGGCGACAAATCGACATCGCTGCACAGCTTTTGCACCACGGCGCGGCCCTTGGGGCCGACCACGGCAAAGGTAGACCACTGCTCGGTAACCGTGGTCATGAACACTTTCATGTCGGGCCACTCGGTTTGCACCCAGCGTTCCATCCAGCCCAGCACGCGCGCTGCGCCACCGGTGGTGGTGGTCATCAAAAAGCGCTCTTCGCCCAGGCGCACGGTCACGCCGTCGTCAAACACCATGCCGTTCTCATCCAACATCAGGCCGTAGCGGGCTTTGCCAATCTCTAGCTTGAGCCAGGGGTTGGTGTACATCCAGTTCAGCAGCTTGGCTGCGTCCGGGCCCTGGATGTCGATCTTGCCCAGGGTGGACGCGTCCATGATGCCCACGCCATTGCGCACGGCCACCACTTCGCGGTTGACCGCTTGGTGCATGTCTTCGCCCGCCTTGGGGAAGAACCAGGGGCGCTTCCACTGGCCCACGTCCTCAAACGGGGCGCCTGCGGCCACGTGCTGGCGGTGCGGGCTGGTGTGACGCGCGGGGTCAAACAGGTCGCCACGCTCCAGCCCGGCAAACACGCCAAAGCTGATGGGCACGTAGTTGGGGCGGAAGGTGGTGGTGCCCACTTTGTCGATGGGTTTGTTCAGCGCGCGGGCGGCCAGCGCCATGCCGTTGATATTGCCCAGCTTGCCCTGGTCGGTGCCAAAGCCCATGGCGGTGTAG